>JBIOVP010000042.1:0-25049 GCA_044867815.1 Solirubrobacterales bacterium
CGAACCCCTCCCCGTCGCCTAGGCCGCAGCGCGAAGTTGCACGTGCGCGTGGTGCTCCAAGGTCTCGCCAACCGCCCGCTCTACTTGACGCAACGCCTGTAACTCGGCCTCCGGCGCATCGCTTAGCGGCTTCGCCAGCCCCTCGACCATGAAACGGTGCGCGGCCTCACTGAGCGGAAAGGCGCTGCCTTCACAGCTGCCGCAGACGACGCCGCCGGCAGCACCGGAAAAGCCAGCGAGATGATCAGCCTCGCCGCAACGGGCGCACGAAGCCAGCTCGGGGGCGAAGCCGGCGACCAGCGCCAGCTTGAGCCGGAAGGAGAGGGCGGTTTCGAGCGCCGCCGCGCGCCGCTCGGCCGGTTCGTCGAGCAGGCTCAGGTAGCGGCAAAGGAGGCTGTAGGCAGGGGGGTTGGGCTCAGCGGCGTCGAGCAGCCGCAGGACCGCGTCGCAGGCGCGGGCGCCGGCGGTGAGGGAGGCGCCCGAGCTTCGCAGCCGCGGATACCCGTTCACGGTGGTGGCGCTGGTCACCGTCATCAGATCGCCGCGGCCTTCGTGGAGGACGAGGTCGAGGCGGAAGAACGGCTCCAGGCGGCCGCCGAACCGGGATCGGGGTTTGCGCGCCCCCTTGGCGATGGCCCCGATCCGGCCGCGGCTTTTCGAGTAGAGGTGGAGGATGCGATCAGCCTCGCCGTAGCGAATGCTGCGTAACACGACCGCCTCAGTCTTGACCGTAGATCCGGCCACATTGTCATTTTGCCCGGCGTCTCGGACGTCTCCGCAGCCTCACCTGGCACCCTGGGCAGAAGTAGGTCGAGCGGCCGCCGACGACGATGCGGGCGATCGTACTCCCGCAGCGGTGGCACTCCTCGCCCTCGCGGGTGTGGACGAGGAACTCGTTCTGCATCGTTCCCTTTTTGCCACGGGCGTCGCGGTAGTCGTCGATCGAGGAGCCGCCGGCGTCGATCCCGGCGTCCAGCGCGGCAACGACGCCGTCACGCAGCGCCTCCAGATGTTCCGGTTTCATCGAGCCGGCAGGCGAGAGCGGGTGCAGCTCGGCCCGGAACAGCGCCTCGTCGGCGTAGATGTTGCCGACCCCGGCGACGCCGGACTGGTCGAGCAGGAACGACTTCAGCGGCGCCGTCCGCCCCGCCGCCATCCCGCCCAGCGCCTGCGCGGTGAACTCCGGCGATAAAGGCTCGACGCCGAGCTTCGCGAAACGCGTCTCGAGTTGATCGTCCTCCAACAGGAAGGCCTCGCCGAAGCGGCGCGGGTCGGTGAACCAGAGTTCGCAACCGTCGTCGAGGACGAAGCGTGCCCGCAGGTGGCGCTCCTCGGTCGAGCGCTCGCTCTCGTACAGCCGCCGCCCCTCGGAGGGGTCGAGCACCTCCTCCCCCTCGCGCAGGATCAGGTTCCCGGTCATCCGCAGGTGCATGACCAGCGTTCGCCCACCGGCGAGGCCCATGAGGATGTACTTGCCGCGGCGACCAAGGCGCTCGATCGTGGCGCCGCTCACCGCCGCCCCCAGCTCCGCCGGCGGCACCGGCCGTGACCAGCGTTCGTCCAGCACCTCCAGCCGCTCGATCCGGAGTCCCTCGACCGCCGGCTCCAGCTGCCGGACGACGGTCTCCACCTCAGGCAGCTCGGGCATGCCTGAGTTCTACTTCAACGCCACCGGATTCAGTCGCTGGCGCGGGGGTGGGCGCTGAAGTAGACCTCCTTCAACCGGTCGCCCGAGAGGTGCGTGTACATCTGCGTGGTAGAGATGTCGGCGTGGCCGAGCATCTCCTGCACGGCGCGGAGGTCGCAGCCGCCGGCGAGGAGGTGGGTGGCGAAGCTGTGGCGCAGCGTGTGCGGGCTCATCCTGCCGGCGAGACCGGCGTCGCGGGCGTGGCGCTGGACGATCTTGTAGAGGCCCTGGCGGGTGAGTGGTCCGCCGCGGAAGTTGACGAACAGCTTCGCCTCGTGGCGGTCGCCGACCAGCTTCGGCCGGCCGCCGCGCAGGTACCCGTTGATCGCGGCGATCGCCTGACGGCCGAGCGGCACCAGCCGCTCCTTCGAGCCCTTGCCGCGCGCCCGCAGGAAGCCCTCGCGGAGATCGACGTCCCCCAGCTCCAGCCCGATCGTCTCCGAGGCTCGCAGCCCGCAGGCGTACATCACCTCCAGCAGCGCCCGGTCGCGCAGCGCCGTCGGCTCGCTCCCCTTCGGCGAGGCCAGCAGCTTCTGCACCTCGGCGTAGTTGAGGACGTGCGGCAGTTTCTTCGAGCGCCGCGGCGCGCTCAGCGCCGCAGTCGGGTCGTCGCCGATCAGCTCATCGCGGCGCAGGTGCTTGTAGAAGGAGCGCAGGCAGGCGGCCTTGCGGTGGATCGTCGCCGCCGAGCAGGCCGGCCGGCCCTCCCCCGTAGCCAGCTCGGCAAGGAAGTCGGCGATATCGGCGCCGCTCGCCTCCAACGCGTCCCGATCGTGAGCCGAGAGGTATTCCCCGTACTGGAGAAGGTCGGTGCGGTAGGCGTTGAGGGTGTTCCGTGAGAGCCCGCGCTCCAGCTCCAAGTAGGAGAGGAAGTCGAGAACGAGGCTCTCGAAGCGGGCCGAGGCGCCTGGTTTCGCCGCCGCGGCGGGCGCCTGCGGCTTGATCGCGATCGCCATGACCCGCTGATTCGGGCCGGGCGGTTACAACCCTTGGCCCGCAAGGGACCGTGCGAGCACGGCGCCGGCGGCGAGAGGCGCGGCGAAGAAAAGCGGGTCATCCGAGAGACTGCGGCCCATCGTGATGCTCGGCAGTCCCGAAGCCCCGTAGGCGTCCAGGTCCACGTCTGCGGTGAGCAGGCGGTGGCCAAGCGGCTCGAGTGCAGAGGCGATCTCTGGCTCCCCCTCAGGGACGGCGACGTCCACCGGCGCCAGGAGCAAACCGAGGACCGTCTCGGTGTGGTGGCTGAGGCCGAGATGACGCTCGCGGGGATCGGCGCTGGAGAGGCGGGGGGAGATCGCCGTCGGCAAGCCGAGGCTGAGGGCAGCGTGGGCGCTGTCGAGCGCGGCCATCCCGCCATGACCGTAGGCGGTCTCGGAGCCGATGATGCCAGGGCCGGGGGCGACGAGGACCGCGTCCCAGCCAAGCGAAGCGGCGGCGTGGAGGGCGCCGACAGTACTCAGCGCCTCGTGCTCGGCGCCATACGCGGGGGCGGCGGTGACGTGGCCGGCAAGTAAACCGCGCTCGCGCAGCTCGTTCACGTCGCGGGAGAGCGAGCCGGGCAACGCTCCGCCCCCGGTCTGCACGTAACCGAGCCGCAGCCCCGGAGCCGCCTGCGCCGCCGCCCAGGACGCCGGCGCCAAGTGGCCGTGCAGGGGCAACACCACGACCCGCAGCGGTGCGACTTTTCCCTGTATGTCAGGGATAACTCGCACCGCCCGCTCCTCCACCGGTTCGACCGGGTGCTGGAGCGAGGTGTAGTTGAGCTTCATCACGTGGGCATCGTCCACCTCGCCGCCCTCAAGCCCCCGCGTCAGGTTGACGTGGACGACGTCGAAGCCGCCGGAGCCGAGGCCCAGATCGAGGGCAGCGACGTTGATGACCACCTCGTCGCCCTCGCGCATCTCCCCCAGCAGCGCCTGGTCGGCCCAGGCGTGCCGGCGCTCACCCGCCACCTCGACTTCGAGCGGATCGACCGTGACGACGACGCCCCGGCGCAGCTTCAGGCGTCCAGCCACTATGCCGCCGCTGGCGCGGCAACTTTGACGATCCCCTCGCAGACCTCGAGCATCCTGTCGAGACTGCGCGCCGGGACCATCTCGTCGGAGGTGTGGACCGAGGCGGTGCCGTTGGAGAGCAGGACGCAGTCGAAGCCGCCGCGGCGGAAGACGTTGGCGTCGCTGCCGCCGCCGATCGCGACCCGCTGCGGCTCCAGGCCGGCTCCCCGCAGCCCCTCCTCGGCAAGCATCAACGCCGCCGAGTCCTTTGGCACCTGGTAGCCGCGGAACAGCTCTTCGATTCGCACGTCGACGTCGCAGCCGTGCTCGCCGGCACCCCAGGCGCAGGCGTCGGCGATCTTGCCCGCCACCTCCCCCGCCCGCTCGGCGTCGAGGCTGCGGGCCTCGGCGTGGATCGCGCAGTGGCCGGGGACGACGTTGCCCGAGGTCCCGCCCGAGATCAGGCCGACGTTCGCCGTCGTCCCCTCGTCGAGCCGCCCGATCTCCATCCGCGCGATCGCCGTCGCCGCGGCCGCGATCGCATTGCTGCCGTCCTCGGGCTTGATCCCGGCGTGCGCCTCGACGCCGATGAAGTCGGCGAGGATCTTCTGCTGGGTCGGGGTCGAGACGATCACCTCGCCGACCGGGCCGGCGTGGTCGAGGACGAAGCCCGCACGCGAGCGCAACTGCGAGGCATCGAACGCCTTCGCCCCCCGCAGCCCCTGCTCCTCGGCCACCGTCAGCACCAACTCGATCCCGACCGGCGAGGGGCTTTCCACATGCCGCGCGATCAGCTCCATGAAAACCGCCACCGCGGCCTTGTTGTCGGCGCCGAGGATCGTCTCGCCGCGGCTGCGGAAGACCCCCTCGTCGTCCACCACCTCGACCTGGCCCCTGTGCGGGACCGTGTCGACGTGGGCGCAGAACATCAGCCAGCCCTCGCCGGTTCCGGCCGAGCGCGCGATCAGGTTTCCCGCTCCCGCTTCCGCCGCCACCGCGGCGTCGTCTTCCCTTACCTCCAGCCCCAGCGCCCGCAGCTCGGCGGCGAGGGTGTCGGCGATCTCCCGCTCCTCCCCAGTCGGGCTGCGAATCTCGCAGTAGCGAACGAATCTCTCGTGCAGCCGCGATCCCTCCACGGCTGGAAGGCTAACCCGAGCGGACTTCCGACTGCTCGACCTGGGTCTCCTCGATCTCGCCGCCATCGGCCGGTCGTTCCCCGGCCTGCCTGGCAGCGGCGCCGACGAACTCGCGGAATAGGGGCTCAGGGCGGTTCGGGCGCGAGTTGAACTCGGGGTGGTACTGGGAGGCGACGAAGAAGGGGTGGTTCGGCAGCTCGACCATCTCAACCAGCCGCTCGTCGGGCGAGGTGCCACCGCAGACCAAACCCTCGTCTTCGAGCCGGCGCCGCAGCTGGTTGTTGACCTCGTAACGGTGGCGGTGGCGCTTGTAGATCACGGCCTCGCCGAAGATCTCGCGGGCTTTCGTGCCCTCGTGCAGTTTCACCGGGTCGGCGCCCAGCCGCATCGTCCCGCCCATGTCGGAGACCTCCTTCTGCTCCGGCAGCAGGTCGACGACGGGGAACGGCGTCTCCGGGTCGAACTCGGCCGAGTTGGCGCCGTCCATGCCGGCGACGTGGCGGGCGAACTCGACGACCGCGATCTGCATCCCAAGGCAGATCCCCAGGTAGGGAATCGATTTCTCGCGGGCGATCCGCGCCGCTTCGACCTTGCCCTCGATCCCGCGCTCGCCGAAGCCGCCGGGGATCAGGACCCCGTCGCAGCCCTCGAGCTTCTCCGGATCGAAGTTCTCGGAATCGACCAGCTCGACCTTGACCCCGACGCCATGGTGGAAGCCGCCGTGCTCGAGTGCCTCGATCACCGACTTGTAGGCGTCGGCGAGCTGCACGTACTTGCCGACCACCGCGATCCGCACCTCGCCGGTGGCGGAGTCGGCGCGGCGCACCATCTCCTCCCACTCGGCCAGGTCGGGCGAGGGCGCCTCCATCCCGAAGTGGTCGAGGACGAGGTCGTCGACGCCCTCGGCGCGGAAGACGAGCGGCACCTTGTAGATGTTGTCGACGTCGTGGGCGGAGATCACCGCGTCGACGGGAAGACTGGCGAAAAGGGCGATCTTGCCGCGGATCTCGCGATCGAGCCGGCCTTCGGAGCGGCAGACCAGCGCGTGCGGCTGGATCCCGATCCGACGCAGCTCGTTGACCGAGTGCTGGGTCGGCTTCGTCTTCAGTTCGCCGGCGTGGCCGACGTACGGCACCAGCGTCAGGTGCACGAACATCGCCCGCTTCGGCCCGATGTCCGTGTAGAGCTGGCGGATCGACTCGAGGAAGGGCAGCGACTCGATGTCGCCGACGGTGCCGCCGATCTCGGTGATCACGAAATCGACCGCCTGCGACTCGGCGACGATGAGAATTTTCTGCTTGATCTCGTTGGTGATGTGCGGGATCACCTGGACGGTGGCGCCGAGGTAGTCGCCGCGGCGCTCGCGTTTGATCACCGAGTTGTAGACGGCGCCGGCAGTGACGTTCGAGGCCCGGGTCGCGTTCTCGTCGGTGAAGCGCTCGTAGTGCCCGAGGTCCAGATCGGTCTCGGCGCCGTCCTCGGTGACGAAGACCTCGCCGTGCTGGAACGGGCTCATCGTCCCCGGATCGACGTTGATGTAGGGGTCGAACTTCTGCAGCGCGACCCGGTAGCCGCGGGAGACGAGGAGGCGCCCGATCGCCGCTGCGGTGATCCCCTTGCCGAGGGCCGAGACGACGCCGCCAGTGACGAAAATGAACTTGGTGTCGCCTTTGTTCCCTGGACTCATGCTCTGCCGAGCGAGTCTAGCCAGCGCAGGGGCGGAACCGAATCGATCGTCGCCGAAATAGACCGCAACTCCCCGTAAATCGTCAGCGCCAGGACCACCACGAGGGCGACGAGACGGGCGTCGGCCCCCAGGGTCGTCAGCAGCCACACCCCGGCGACCCCGCCGATGAGGTTGGAGCCGGTGTCTCCCAGCATCGCCCGCTCGCCCAGGGTCAGCCAGGCGCCGACGAGTATCGGGCCGACGAAGATCCCCAGCAGCTCCAGCGGGAACCAGGTCCAGGCGCCAAGGCAGAGGCCGACGCCCAGCAGCACCAGCCCCTTCTCCGCCCGCCCGGGCCGCAGGTCGAGCAGGTTGAAGAGGTTCGTCGCCAGGATCAGCAGCGCCACGTCGGCGAGGTAGCGCCAGTCTTCGAGCCCGCGGCCGGAGACGACGTAGGCGGCGAGCGCCAGTGCCCCGATCGCCTTGATCGCCCCGGTCGAAAGCGATCCCGTCCGCAGCGCCGCCCAGTGGCCGCGCCACCCGCGGGGCGTCTCCGCCGCCTCCCCCCGCCCCAGCGAGTCGTCGAGGAAGCCGAGGAAGGCGATCCCCAGCAGATAGGGCAACCAGCGGCGCAGCTCCGGCTCCAGCAGGTCGAGCTCGGCGCGGTCGTCGAGGAAGGCGAGCGGTGCGAGTGCCACCAGCGCCGCCGTCGCCAGCACCCCCCCGAGCGGGAAGGCGAGCAGCTCGCCGCGGTAGTTCTCCCGCACCAGGCCGGCGTCGCGCAGGCCGCGGGCCCCGGCCGGGACGACGAACAACGCGATCGCGAAGGCCAGCGACAGCCCGGTCCAGTACACGCCCTATTCGCCCTCGGTCAGGAGGTCGGGCAGCAGTTGGTCGGCGGTCCCCTTGACGCCGAAGCTGCCGTCAGCGCCGAGCAGGGCGAAGACCGTCGCCAGCTTCCCCGCCGTGAGATCGACATCGTCGACGCTGGCCAGGCCATTCGCCTGGAAGAACGAGATCGAGGACGAATCGTCGCTGGAGGTCTCCACTCCGACCGCCGGCCGGCGGGTGGCGGTGACGCCATCCATCAGCGCCGCCTCAAGCTGGTTCGTCTTTTCGCGCTGGACCGTCCCCATCTCTTCCGGCTGGTCGCGGACGACGATCACCCCGTCGAGCCCGCCGAAGCTGCCGCTGGCGCGCGAGAAGAGATGCCCGCGGACAACTTCCGGCAGGGTGCCGCCGAGCATTAGCTGTCGCCCGAGCCCGGCGCCGAGTTCGGTCAGGGCGTCGGGGTCGGTGCGAAGCGCGGAGAACCTGGTTTTGGCGAGGTCTTCGGCGAGGCCGTTGACGTCGACCGGCTCGCGCATGACCCCCACTCCGACCAGGCGTCCCCCCGTCGGCCCCAGCGCCTCCTCTACTTCCTCGGTGACGGGGCTCGGCAATCCCCCCAGGGCGACGATCGCGAACCGCTGGCCTCGCAGGCGTTCCCGCACCAGCACCGGATAGACGCGTTCGGCGAACTCGTCGGAGCGGTTGAGGTCGGCGCTCAGCTCGTCGGCGCGCGAGCGGGCGTCCTGCAGGTTGCCGACGAGGCTGTGCTCGAGGTCCCTGCGGGTGTTGTTGAGCGCATCGCCACCGAACTCGGCGCCGATCAGGATCCCCACCGCCAGGGCGATGAAGACGGCGATCAGGGAGGTGGCGTGGTAGCGGGCGGAGTAACCCATCGAAAGCCGAAGGCTAGTGCCTGAAAGGCGTTGTCAGCCGGCAGGCGCAGGCCCTTTCAGTCGATCCCGAGCCAGATCCGGATCTTCAGCCAGACCAGTTCGAAGACGTCGTTCAGGGCCGGCGAGGTGATGACGAGGATCGTCACCAGGACGAGGAAGGCGACGACGAAGAAGGCGAGCGGCGCCAGGGTCGAGCTGGGGTTGTAGAGGCGGCTCACGCCCTTGGCGTCGACCAGGCGCTCGCCGATCTTCAGCCGCGTGAGGAAGGTCGAGGACATGCCGCCGCGCTTGCGGTCGAGGAACTCGACCAGGTTGAAGTGGGCACCGACGCTGACGATCAGCGCCGCCCCCTTCTCATGCGCCATCAGCATCGCCACGTCCTCGCTGGTGCCGGCGGCGGGCACGACCTTGTGCTCCAGCCCCGCCTCCAGCAGGCGCTCCCGGCCCGGGGCGCGGCCGTCGGGATAGGCGTGGACGATCAGCTCGGCCCCGGAGCCGAGGGCGGCGTCGCTGGCCGAGTCCATGTCGCCGAGGATCAGGTCGGGCTCCAGCCCCGCTTCGAGGACGCCGTCGGCGCCCCCGTCGACGGCGACGATCAGCGGCCGCACGTCGCGGATGTATGCGCGCAGCGTCTTCAGGTCGCGCCGGTGGCGGTCGCCGCGGACGACGATGAGGACGTGGCGGTCGCGGAAGGAGGCGCGGGTCGCCGGGAAGGCGATGTTGCCGGTCAGGAGGTCGGTCTCTTCGCGCACGTGCGCGACCGTGTTCTCGGCGAATTCGGCGAGCGCCTCGTCGATCCGCGCCCGATGTTCCTGCATCTCCCGCTCGAGCTCGGGGACACTGAGGACGCGGCCGCGCGCCACCTCCTCGTCGCCCGCGTACACCGTCCCGCCGACGATCCGCACCCGCTCCCCGTCTTTGAGCCGGTCGAAGAGCTCGGCCTCGGGGGCATCGATCAACCGGATTCCCGCCCGCGCCAGCATCAGCGGGCCGGCGTTCGGATACCGCCCCTGTGAGGAGGGCGAGGCGTTGAGGACGGCGACGACCTCGGCTTCGATCAACTCCTCGGCGGCGATGCGGTCGATGTCGACGTGGTCGATCACGGCGATCTCGCCCGGCCGCAGTCGCTTCACCAGGTGCTTGGTTCGCCCGCCCAGGCGGGCGACACCTTCGATCGGAGCCTCCGACCGCGCCCCGTTCCTGCGACCGAGCAGGGAGAGGCGTCGACGACTGGCGGTGGCCATCGATCCAATTTAGGCGAAGCACGGGAGGCAGGGCAAGGGCGGGCTGGGCCTCAGGCGGCTTTGAGGAGTTCCTCGGCGTGCTTCGTCGCCGCCCGGTCCGAGTCGTCGGCACCGAGCATGCGGCGGATCTCGGCGACGACGCCCTCGCCTTCGAGGCGCTCGACCGTTGCCACGGCCTCTTCACCGGCGATGTCCTTTTCCAGCCGGAAGTGAACATCGGCCAGCGAAGCGACCTGCGGCAGGTGGGTGATGCAGAGGATCTGCCGGTCCCGGCCCAGCGCCTGCAGGCGCTCGCCGACCACCCGCGCGGTTCTGCCGCCGACCCCGGCGTCGATCTCGTCGAAGACCATCGTTCCGGCGCTGGCCGCCCGGCCGAGCCCGCTCAGGGCCAGCATCACCCGCGAAAGCTCGCCTCCGGAGGCAGCATCCCGCAGCGGGGCCGCCTCGATCCCGGGGTTCGGCGCGACCCGCAGCTCGACCGTCTCCCGCCCGCAGGAGCCGCAGCCGTCGGGGTGCGGCTCCAGCACCACCTCGAGCGAGGCGCCGGCCATCGCCAGCTGCTCCAGCTCCTCGGCAACCCGCGCTTCGAGCGGGCCGGCCGCAGCTTCTCGGCCTCCGCTGAGCCGGCCCGCCAACTCCGACCGTCGCGCTTCGGCCTCGGCCAGCCCCGCCTCGGCCTCGGCGCTCCGCTCCTCGGCGCCCTGCAGCCGGGCGATTTCCACGCGGCAGCGCTCGGCGTGCGCCAGGACCGACTCGACGGTCCCTCCGTGCTTGCGCTCGAGCCGGTCGATCGCCTCCAGTCGCTCCTCGACCCCTTGCAGGGCAGCGGGGTCGGCCTCGACTCTCTCGGCGTAGCCGCGGAGCTCCGAGGAAACGTCATCCAGCTCCACCGCCAGGGCCGTCACCCGCTCGGCGAGCGCGTCGAGGGCGCCGTCGAGTCCGGCGGCGCCCTGCAGCGAGGCTTCGGCCTGGGCCAGCGCCGCAGCGGCGCCGCCACCATCCGCATCGGCGCCGGCCAGCGCGGCATGAGCGATGGCAGCCGCCTCGCGCAGGCCCTCGGCGTGACGGAGCCGCTCCCGCTGGGAGCCGAGCTCGTCGCGCTCCTCCGGCACCGGGGCCACCTCCTCGATCTCGGAGAGCTCGTAGCGGCAGAGGTCGAGGTCGCGCTCCCGCGAGCCCTCGCGCTCCCGCAGCTCCGCCAGCTCGGCTGCGAGGCGCCCGCACTCGCGGTGCGCCTCCCGGTAGGCCTGCCGCAGCTCCAGGTGCTCGGCGCCGGCGAAGCCATCGAGGATCTCCAGCTGCGCCGAGGAGATCGTCAGCCGTCGGTGCTCGTGCTGACCGAAGAAGGCGAGCAGGCGCCCGCCGAGCAGCTTCAGGTCGGCGGCGGTGGCAGCCCGGCCGGCGACGAAGGCGCTGGTGCGGCCGCCGGCCGACACCCGGCGGCCGAGGACCACCTCGTCGGCCCCCTCCGGCAATCGCTCCGCCAGCTCGGCCATCTCCGGCTCCTCGAGCAAATCTTCGGGCAGGTCGAAGACCCCCTCGACCCAGGCCTCCGAGGCGCCGGGCCGAACGATCTGCGCCCGCGCCTTGCCTCCCATCAGCAGATCCAGCGAATGGGCGAGGACCGTCTTGCCAGCGCCGGTCTCGCCGGTGATCGCGTTCAGTCCCTTCCCCAGCCGCAGCTCCGCCCGCTCGATCAGCAGGAGGTTCTCGATCCGCAGCTCACGCAGCATGGGGTCTGTGTAGCAACGGCCGCGGACCGACTCCGCACACTTCTATGCGCTTGTTGCGGCTAACCGAACGCCAAGCCCGCGACGACTGCGCCAACGACACTGGCGACGATACTCGCGAAGCCGATGACCATCGTCCTTTGCATTGCGTCGAAACGGGAATTCATTTCCGCCTGGAACGAGTCGAAGCGACCGTTCACGGAATCGAGGCGCCCGTTCATTTCGGTCCGGAGATCCCGGATTTCCCCCTCGACTTCGGCAAATCCCCTGTCGACCCGCCCCGCGAGGTCGTCGAGTCGCTCGTCGGTCCACTTTTCCCTCGCCATCACCGTCATGATTCAACCCTACGAAGTGTGTTGTCACAGGTGGTGCGCAGAATCGAAATTCTCCGGAGAATTTCTCGCGCGGGATTGCGTCAGCCGCCCGCCGGCTCGCTCGGTCCGTCCGTCGGCTGAACAAAATCCTCGGATCTGACGAGGAGGAGCCCGAGGGCGGCGCCGGCGAAGGAGACGATCGCGGCGATCAGGATGATGTCGTTGAAGCCGCTGACGAAGGCGACGTCGGCGGCGTGCATGGCCCTGTCGTGAATCGCCGGGGGCAATGGCAGTTCGGAGACCGCCCGCGAGCCGCCCGAGGCAACCGCTTCCCCGAAGCCGTCGGGAGCGTTGGGCAGCAGGTCGCCCAGCCTCGAGTCGACCCGTCCCTGAAACACCGCGCCGAGGCCGGCTACCCCGGTAGCGATCCCAACCTGGCGGAAGGTCGTGTTGATCCCCGAGCCCATCCCGGATTTCTCGACCGGGACGACGGCGATCGCCGCCTGCCCGATCCCCGGGTTGGTCGTCCCAATCCCGATCCCGGCGAGGATGAAGCCGACCAGCAGCGCCGTCCAGGTCGAATCGACCGACACCCCGTGCATCAGCAATAGCCCGACCCCGACGATCGTCAGCCCCGTGCCGAGCAGGATCCTGATCGGGACCCGGTGCGAGAGCGAGCCGGAGATCGGGGCAACGACGAAGCCGAGCACGGTCAGAGGCAGGAAGCGCAGGCCGGCCTCCAGCGGCGAGTAGGCGAGTACGCCCTGCATGTAGATTGTCAGGTAGAGGAAGAGGGCGAACATCCCCGCCGAGAGGCAGAAGGCCACCGCCGAGACGCCGTTGAAGGCGGGCCTGCGAAAGAGGGTCAGATCGAGCATCGGGTGGTCGCTGCGGCGCTCGATCGCGACGAAGGCCGCCAGGAGGACGACGGCGCCGATCAGACAGGCGAGGATCAGGCCGCTGTCCCAGCCCTCCGGGTTGCCGCGGATCAGGCCGAAGATCAGCAGGAAGAGGGCCGAGGAGAAGGTGACGAGGCCGGGGAAGTCGATCGGCTCGGGATCCGGGGCGGAGACGTTGACGATCTTCCGCTCGGTCAGGGCCATCGCGGTGATCCCGATCGGGATATTGATGAAGAAGATCCACTCCCAGCCCAGGCTCTCGGTGACGACTCCGCCGATCAGCGGCCCCACCGCGACCGCGCCGCCGACGGTCGCCCCCCAGACGCCAAAGGCCGTCGCCCGGTCCTTGCCGTGGAACTCCTGGCCGATCAGCGCCAGCGAGGTGGCGAACATGCCGGCGCCGCCTACCCCCTGCAGTCCCCGCGCCAGGTTCAGAAGGGTCGGGTTCTCGGCGATCCCGCAGAGGAACGAGGCGAGGGTGAAGACGCCGAACCCGATCGTGAACACCCGCCGCCGTCCCAGTCGGTCGCCCAGTGATCCTGCCGTCAGCAGAAAGGCCGCCAGCATCAGCGAGTAGGCGTCGACCACCCACTGCAGGCTGGAGAGGCTGGCGTCGAGTTCCCGCTGGATGTCCGGCAGGGCGACGTTGACCACCGTCACGTCGAGCAACAACATGAAGGTGGCGACGGAGACCAGCACCAGGGTCCACCACTTCCGCTCCATCAGACCGCCAGGTGGCCGAACTTCTCGCGGATTCGGCCGTAGAAGCTCGTGCCGGGGAGCTGCGCGAGACGGCTGACGGAGTCGAGGAAGCGGACTTCCAGCGAGGCCCCGGCGGCGAGGTCGGCGATCTTGCCGCCGTCGACCGCGACCTCGACCGGCTCCCGCCCGGGAGCGTTGACGACGTGGAGGATGTCCCCCGGCGCGACGACCAGCGCCCGCGCGGTCAGCGAGTGCGGCGAGATGTAGCTGACGACGTAGCCCTTCACCCCCCAGGCGAGGATCGGGCCCTGGTTGGCGAGGTTGTAGCCGGTCGACCCCGCCGGAGTGGCGGCGACGAGACCGTCGCAGCGGACGTGCCCCACCTCCTCGCCGGCGATCCGGTAGCTGAGCTCGGCGACGCGGTCGTGCGGGCGGCGGGCGAGGGTGATGTCGTTCAGCCCCACCTGCTCCTTGCCGTCGGCCTTCACCTCCAGGCCCGGCAGCTGGATGGTCTCGATCTCGCCGGCGAGGGCGCGGCGGATCCCCTCGGCCGCTTCGTCGCGCTCGACCGCGGCGAGGAAACCGACGGTACCGAAGTTGACGCCGAAGACCGGCACCTCGGTATGGGCGTAGCGGCGCAGCGCGTGGAGGATCGAGCCGTCACCGCCGAGGACGAGGCAGATGTCCGGGACGGTGTGTTCGGCGGTGACGTCGACCCCCTCGCCCGCGCGGCCGTGCTTCTCCAGCTCCTGCTCGGTGGCCGCCAAGCGCCAACCCATCTCGTGGGCGACCTCGGCGGCGACCGCAACGGCTTCGGAAGCGCTGGGCGGGTGCGAGTGGGTGATCAGGGCGGCGGTCTTCACCCGTCCCCCTCGACGGCGAGGATCGCTTCGTCCAGGTCTCCGACCCCCGAACCGGCCCCACCGCACCAGACGAAGGTCTCCCGGTTCCCCTTCGGCCCCGGCAGGCCCGAGGAGGCAAAGCCACGGATCGGCAGACCGAGACCGCGGGCCGTTTCGGCGACCCCGTGGATCGCCTCGCGACGGTCGGCGGCGGCGCGAACGACCCCCCGCCCCACCCGCTCCCTGCCGAGCTCGAACTGTGGCTTCACCATCGCCAGTACTTCGCCCTGCGGCGCCAGGCACCGCACCACCGTCGACAGGACCTTGGCAAGAGATATGAAGGACACGTCAATCGTCGCCAGTGACGGCACGAAGGGCAGGTCCGCGGGCTCCATCGCCCGCGCGTTGAGGCGCTCGATCACGTGCACGCGGGGATCCTGCCGCAGGCGCACGTCGAGCTGCCCGTAGGCGACGTCGGTGGCGGCGACCCGGGCGGCACCACGCTGCAGGAGGCAGTCGGTGAAGCCGCCGGTCGAAGCCCCGACGTCAAGACAGTCGCGACCGGCGACGTCGATCCCCAGAGCTTCGAGCGCGTTCTCCAGCTTGGTTCCCCCACGCGAAACGTAGCGCGGTCCCTCGTCAACGATCAGGTTCGCGTCGGGCTCGACCAGCTGGCTCGGCCGCAGCGCCACCGGGCCGTCCTGTCCGATCCGCACTTCGCCCGCCCGCACCGCGCCCGCCGCCGCCGATCGCGAAGGAAAGAGGCCGCGGTCGGCCAGAACCGCATCTATCCGGGACTTCGTCACGGCGGAAACGCTACCGAGCCCCTCCCCGCCTGGCCTTTTATTCGAGCTTCAGAATGAGATGCGACATTCGGATCGACCACTTACCGAATTTGATCTGGTCTTCCCGAGCAAATCGGGTAGAGAGCCGCAGTGTCCGTCATTTGCAGCATCTCTGTGACCCCACTCACACACAACTCGCACATACGTTCGTACGCTGTTCAAGGATTCGCGAGAGAAAACCGATCAAGGAGCACGACCAAAGACTTCAAGGTTGATCCCCGCGTCGACATATCGCCTCGGTGCTTCCCACACCGACGCACTCGACATCAACCGGGCTCACCTACCTCCCACGGATCCACACATATATAGAGATACATATCTCTCCTCCCTGTAGTAACCCCAGAAGCGCCCCGCCTCCCCCGGCGGGGCGTTTTCTGTTATTCACAAAAGAAAGTTGATCCGAGTACGGCGGAGTTCTATGGTCTGGAGGTAATCAGTCAGCGAGTTGTCGGTAGGGGCGCTGTCTGCGAACCCATCGCAAATCGAATCCAAAGGGAGAAGCACATGGAGACCAGCGGAGCTACCGGCAGAGACCGGAGGCACGTGGAAGAAAGGCAGCCGACGGGATGGACCGTTTTCGCCGGCGTCCTCCTGTTCATCGTCGGCTCGCTCGACGCACTCTGGGGTCTGGCGGGGATCCTCAACGACGAAATCGTCTTCGTCGGCGGTCAGGGCGTGATCATCGCCGACGTCACGACCTGGGGCTGGATCCATCTGGTCCTCGGCTCGATCGTCGCCGGCACCGGCCTCGGCCTCTTCGCCGGCGCCGAGTGGGCACGGATCGCGGCGATCTTCTTCGTCGCGGTCAACGCCGTCGCCCAGATCGTCTGGTTCCCGGCAGCGCCGCTGTGGGCGTTCCTGATGATCATCCTCGACGTCACGATCATCTACCAGCTGACCGCGCGCTGGGAGGAATAGATGCCGATCGCCGACATCAGCTTCGGGGAAGCGCTGCTGCTCGTCCTCGAGGTCTTCCTCTTCGTCGCCTGGCTCTGGATCCTCTTCGCGATCATCTCGGATCTCTTCAACGATCACGAGACCTCGGGATGGGGGAAGGCCGCCTGGGTCTTCTTCCTGCTGATCCTGCCGTTCCTCGGGGCGCTCGTCTACCTGGTCGCCCGCGGCGACGGGATGCGCAAGCGGACGATCAAAGCGCAGGAGGACGCAAAGGGGCAGCTCGACGCCTACATCCGCCAGCAGGCCCACAGCTCGCCCGCTGACGAGTTGCACAAGCTGAACGAGTTGAAGGAGAAAGGCGCCCTCTCGCCCGAGGAGTTCGAGCGGGCGAAGGCCAAGCTCCTGGCCTGAGGCTTCAGTTCGGTTGGTCGCGGCCGCGGGTCGCGACCAACCGGTCGAAGTCCTCTTCGTTCTGATCCGCGTAGACCTCGGCGAAAGAGCCGATCGCCTGGTCGAACGCATCCCCACCTCCGAGGTAGGAGGCGATGCCGATGCGATCGCCCGAGCGGGCATGCGCCCGGGCCACGGTTTCGCCGCACAGCGCCCCATAGGCGGCGAGATCGTCCGGTGCCATCCGCGCGACGTCCGCCGACCCCTTGCCGTCCCACAGCTGGCGCACATAGAAACAGCGCTCCTCGCCATCGACCCCGGCTGCGCTTACCCAGCCGAGGAAGACGTCGCTCGCCGCCTGCATCAGACGCTGGCCCTCCACCACCCGGCGGCCGTGGTGCTCGTAGCGGCTGGCCCCGAGATGGGGCTCCAACACCGACGCCTGCGCTTCCTTCGCCTGCAGGAAGAGCGGGTCTTCGTCATCCCTCCCGAGCAGCAGCACGATCCAGGCGCGGGTCCCCACGCTACCCACCCCCACCACCTTCCGCGCCGCGTCGACGAAGCGGTAGGAGGAGACGAGCCGCTGCCGATCGTCGCTGAGCGACTCCCCGTAGGCGGCGAGCACCGCCCGCAGCTGCCGCTCCCCCGCCTCGCCGTCCGTCAGCTCCTCCAAAGGAGTGATCAAGGGGGGATCGCTGACGATCCTCAGCTCCCCGTCGACGACGTGGCTCAGCCTGCCCAACGCGCGAAGACTGTCCTTGGCCTGCGCCTTCGCCAAGTTGCGCCGCAGTCGCTTGTAGCGGCCCTTGCTCAACTGCGAGCGCAGCGCCTCGACCGCCGGCTCGACGTCGAGCCGGGAGTACCAGACGTCGATGTTGCGCATCTTCGCGAAGCGGCGCATCGCGGTGCGGTACGCACGGACGGTGGCGAGGGTCGTCCTGCGCCGCTCCCGCGCGTCGAAGCCTCGCTCCCTGCCGGCGATCGCGACGCTGGCGGCGAGCCGCTTCACGTCCCACTCGAACGGGCCGGGACAGGTCTCGTCGAAGTCGTTGCAGTCGAAGACGAGCCGCCGATCGGGGGCGGCGAAGACCCCGAAGTTCGAGAGGTGGGCGTCGCCGCAGAGCTGGACGACGAACTCGGTGCTCGGCGCTCGGGCCAGATCGGCGGTCATCACCGCCGCCGCCCCCCGGTAGAAGGCGAACGCGGAGGCCGACATCCGCTCGTAGCGAAGCGGGGTCAGCTCGGACAGCCGGCTCTCGTCCTGCCGAGCGAGAATCTCCAGGGGATCGCGCGACCCGGCGTTCAGCTCTGCGTGCGCCGAGCGGGGATGGTCGCCCCGCGCCGCCTTACCGGTCTTGTCCCTCCTCCGCGCGGCCTCGTCGCTGTCACTCGTATTGCGCAAAAAACGCTCCTCTGTTAGAAGGTTCTTGTATATAGAGCGAGTTTCGCTCCATTTTGGCGCGGATGGGTTCGCGGTGTACCCACACAAGGAGAAACGACCAGTCATGAGAAGGCTACATCTGGCCGCGGTTGCGCTTGTCGCCGTTTTTACGCGCAGTTCAACCACTGCCCGCTCGGTCGAACCACGCTCACCGCCTGCTTCTACCCGGAAACCACGTCCGGGTACATCCAGATGGGGGGCCCGAAATCGCCGCAGCCGGTCCCCGGCGGGTTGCTGGGCATCACCGCGCCCAGCTGGTGGCCGTCAACACCGGAACCGGCACCAAACTCGTCGACAACTCGTTTGCCGCCCCCGGCGCCAACGGTTGCGGCGGGATCCTGTACTCGTGGGCCGTCGACCCGTTTGTGAACTCGATCGTCGGTGTCCCCTCGGCTGCTGGGACCAACACCGCCGTGCTCGAAAACTCGCGGGTCCAGCTCGCCGACCCGAACGCCGTCCGCGCAAGCGAATAGCTCCGGGACGGCAGACCAGCCAAAACGAAGGAGCGCCCGCTTCGGCGGGCGCTCTTTTTGTTTGCGCAGCGCGGACGACGGCGACCCGTCGCAGGCGCGCCTCGCGCCCCGGCCTGGAAGGCGGGCGCGAGAGATCCGATTCCCCAAGCGGATCCACACATATAGAGCGCGCCTCTCCTCCCCTTGGTGATATTCCCCCAGAAGCGCTTGGCTATTGCCTGCTTCTTCACCGGAGAGACTTGCGCAGGCTAATGGATTGCGCCAATTGAATCAATCGTCAAAATTGATTAGTGGCGGTTTCCGTCAGCGTAATGCCGCTCAGGTGAGGACCGGCTGCGTGCTGGGCAGTGAGCTGAGCACGCGATCGGCGACCGAGTCCCCCGTCAGCCCGACCTCCGCCCGCAGGAGCGCCGGCTTGCCGTGGGTCACGTAGGCGTCGGGCAGACCGACCCGCAGGACCCGCGCCCGCTCACCGGGCGCCTCGGCGAAGGCGTCCTCGAGGTGCTCGAGCACCGCCGAGCCGAAACCGCCGGGCAGGACGTTCTCCTCGATCGTCACCACCAGATCGTGCTCGCGCGCGAGCCGCCCGGCCAGTTCACCGTCGATCGGCTTGGCGAAGCGGGCGTCGGCGACGGTCGGCTTCAGCCCGTGCTTCTCGAGGATCTCGGCGGCCTCGCGGGCGACGGTGACGCCGTAGCCGTAGCCGAGCAGCGCCACCCGTTCGCCCTCGGCGAGGACCTCTCCCCGGCCGATCGGCAGCAGCTCCGTCTTCGCCGGCATCTCGACTCCCTCGGCCGCCCCCCGTGGGTAGCGCAGCGCGGCCGGGCCGTCGTGGGCGATCGCGGTGTGGAGCATGTGGACCAGCATCGCCTCGTCGCGGGGCGCCATCACCACCACGTTCGGGATCGGCCGGAAGTAGGAGACGTCGAAGGCGCCGTGGTGGGTCGGTCCGTCGTCGCCGACGAGGCCGGCCCGGTCCATCGCGAAGGTGACGTCGAGGTTCTGCAGGCAGACGTCGTGGACGATCTGGTCGAAGGCGCGCTGGAGGAAGGTCGAGTAGATCGCGCAGACGGGCTTGGCGCCCTGCAGGGCCAGCCCGCTCGCCAGCAGGACCGCGTTCTGCTCGGCGATGCCGACGTCGTAGTACTGGTCGGGGAGCTCGTCGCAGAGCTGCTGCAGGCCGGTCCCCCCCGCCATCGCCGCGGTGATCCCGATCACCCGCTCGTCCGCCCTCGCCTCGGCCACCATCGCCCCGGCGAAAACCTTCGTGTACTGCGGCGGCGAGCCGGCGGCGGGCGGCTTCTCCAGCACCTCGATCCCCTCCGGCGAGTCCGTTTCGGTCACCGGGACCGGTTTCGGCTCCCCCGCGACCACCGGCTGGCCGTCGACGATCGACTTCGGCTTCGCCGCGTGCCACTCCTCCATCGACTCGAGGCCGCCTTCTTCGGCCGGCGCGAAGCCCTTGCCCTTGACCGTGTGGACGTGGACGACGACCGGGCGGTCGGCTTCGAAGGCCTCGCGCAGCGCCTCCCGCAGCGCGTGCACGTCGTGGCCGTCGATCACCCCCATGTAGGCGAGGTCGAGCTCCTCGAAGAAGAGCCCGGGAGCCCAGTAGGCCTTGATCGCCGACTTGATCTCCGGCCCCAGGCGCTCGATCCGTTTGCCGAGCCCCAGCGGCAGCTTCGTCAGCCGGTCCTCCACCCCCTCGCGCGCGTGCCAGAGCCGCGGGTTGAGGCGGATGCGGTTGAAGTAGCGCGAGAGCGCGCCGACGTTGGGGGAGATCGACATCCCGTTGTCGTTGAGGACGATCACGATCGGCGTCTGCAGGCCTCCCGCCGCGTGCAGGGCCTCGTAGGCGACGCCGCCGGTCAGGGCGCCGTCGCCGATCACCGCGGCGACCTTGCCGTCGCTGCCGATGCCCTTGCGCATCGCCTCCTTGAGGCCGACCGCGTAGCCGATCGAGGTCGAGGCGTGCCCGGCCCCCATGACGTCGTGCTCGGACTCGGGGATCGAGCAGAACGGGGCCAGGCCGTCGTACTGACGGATCGTCGGCAGCCGGTCGCGGCGCCCGGTGAGGATCTTGTGCGGATAGGCCTGGTGACCCACGTCCCAGAGCACCTTGTCGCGGGGCGAGTCGAGCAGGCTGTGGAGGGCGACGGTGAGCTCGCAGGTGCCGAGGTTGGCGCCGAAGTGGCCGCCGATCTCGCCGATCGTGTCGATGATGTAGGTGCGCATCTCCTGCGCCACCTGCTGCAGCTGCTCGTCGTCGAGCGCGTGCAGGTCTCCGGGGCCTTCGATCCCCGGCAGCAGCGGCTCTCTGATGTCTTCTTCGTTGCCCTGGGTGGGGGGCTGTTCGCTCATTCGTTCCTCGTGAAGATGTAGTCGGCCACGCGCCTCAGATCGTCCGTCTCGCCGCCTGCGCCGGCCAGCGCCGCCGTCGCCTTTGCGTGCGATTCGGCGGCGAGCTCGCGGGCTCGATCGAGCCCGAAAAGGCTGACGTAGGTGAGTTTGCCATGTCTCTCGTCGCTTCCATGTGGCTTGCCGAGCTGCTCGTCCGACTCGGTCACGTCGAGGATGTCGTCGACGATCTGGAACAGCACGCCCAACTCCTCGGCGAAACGGCGATAGGGCATTGTCTCAGGTTCCGAGGCGCCCTCGAGCAACAGGACCGTATTCACGCTGGCGGCGATCAGCCGGCCGGTCTTGAGGGCGTGGAGGGCACGCAGGCCGTCGGCGTCGGTCTCGGTCCCGATCACGTCCACGTACTGGCCGCCGACCATGCCGTCGACCCCGGTCGCCGCGGCCAGCCCGCGGAGCGCCGCCAGCACCTGCGCCGGCTCGCCCGGCTGCTCGCAGAAGAGGCGCACCGCCTCGGCGAAGAGGCCGTCGCCGGCGAGGATCGCCACGTCCTCGCCGAACTTGACATGAGAGGTCGGCAGGCCCCGGCGCAGCTCGTCGTCGTCCATCGCCGGCAGGTCGTCGTGGATCAGCGAGTAGGTGTGGATCAGCTCGATCGCGCAGGCGACCGGGAGGAAGCGCTCCGGGTCGGCACCGAGGGCGCGGGCGGTCGCAAGCGTAAGCACGGGCCGCACACGCTTGCCGCCGGCCAGCAGCGAGTACCGCATCGCCTCCTCGAGGCCAGCGGTGGGCTCAGAGGCCGAGAAAACAAGGTGCTCGAGGGCGCCATCGACCAGCGCACGCAGTTCCTCCGGGTAGCTCACGCGTTCCGTGGTTCCTTTTGCACGTATAACGTCCGAAAGGAACCGCGCAACGGCAGGCTCACTCGGCGCTCGCCTGCTGCCGTGCCTCGCGGTTGGCCTCCTCAACCGCCTCGGCCGAGAGGTCGGCGGCCTCCGCCGCGAGCTGGGCGGCGACCTCGTCGGCGACCTCCTCGGACTGCAACTGCGCGGTTATCCCGCGCAGGCGCTCGGAGATCTCCTGCAGACGGACGCTCACGTGGCCGGCTCCCGCTCACGCGCGACGGCGCCGAGGATGCCGTTGACGAACTTCGGCGCCTCCGCCCCGCAGAACTCCTTGGCGATCTCCACCGCCTCGTTGATCGCCACCTCGGCCGGGGTGTCGGTGAACTCCATCTCGTAGAGGGCGGTCCGCATCACGTTCATGTCCAGCGGTGCGATCCGGTCGACCGTCCACCCCTTGGCGTGGGCCGCGATCACGTCGTCGAGCTCTTCGCGATGGGTGTCGACCCCCTCGGCCAGCTCCCGCGTCAGCGGCCGCGCCTCGCCCAGCAGCTCCCCCAGCGGCCGCCCGGTCACGTCGCGCTGGTAGTTTGCGAAGACGGCGTCACGCCGCTGGTCGGATCTGCGCACAGGGACATTGTTCCAGCGCCGGGCGGCGGCCCGCTCAGGCGCGGGAGACGTACTCGCCGCTGCGGGTATCGACCCGGACCGTTTCGCCCTCCTCGATGAAGAGCGGCACCTGGACGACGACGCCGGACTCCAGGGTGGCGGGCTTGTTGCCGCCGCCGGAGGCGGTGTCGCCTTTGAGGCCGGGGTCGGTCTGGGTTACCTTCATCTCGATCGCGCTCGGGACCTGGACGTCGCTCGGCTGCTCGTCGACGAAAAGCACGTCGACCTCGGCGTTCGGCAGCACCCACTGCATCGAGTCCCCGAGCTGGTCCTTGGGGATTTCGATCTGGTCGTAGTCCTGAGAGTCCATGAATACCGCAGCCTCGCCCGAGTCGTAGAGGTACTGCATCTTTTTCGATTCCGTCCGGACCGGACGGAACTTCTCCCCCGCCCTGAAGGTTTTGTCGATCACCGACCCGTCCTCGATCCGCCGCAGCTTCGTCCGCACGAAGGCGCCGCCCTTGCCCGGCTTCACGTGCTGGAACTCGATGATCTTCCAGATCCTGCCGTCGATCTCGATATGGGTCCCGTTCTTGAACTGGTTCGTCGAAATAGTCACGGCGGCGAATCCTAGAGACTGGCCTAGGGGGCGGTCGCGAGGCGGCGGACGGCATCCTCGGGGTCGCGGAAGACCTCGCCGCGGACGAAGCGGCCATCGCTGACGTCCCAGATCCAGGCGACGGGCATGTCGCGGATGCCGAGCTGGCGGCTGCGGGCGTAGACGCGGCCGCGAACCAGGAGCGAGCCGTTGTGGCTCTCGACGACCTTGGGGGTGATCAGGAGCTCGTCCCAGGCCCGCTCGACGTCGAGCAGGTACTCGTGCAGGCCCTCGGGGCCGGTGTATGGGGCCTCGCGGCCGATCTTCTCGGCGGTGCCGATCGGGAAAAAGGCCATGCCCTCGTCGCAGACGGCGACGATCTCCTCCGGGTCGCGGCGGTTGAAGGCGGCGTAGAGGCGCTCGACCAGCTCGACCTCGGCTTCCGCGGCGGGGGCGACGTCGGCGGAGGCGGGGGCGACGGCGATGATCGCCGCGTCGTCGTCGAGGTCGCCGCCGGTGAACTCGTGCAGGGCGCCCTCGATCCGCTGGGCGCCAAGGGCGGGGCTGCTGATCCCGGCGAGGACGGCGCGCAGGCGCTCCTCCCCGAAGCGGCCCGCACTCCCGACCGCGTCAGTGACGCCGTCGGTGACGACCACCAACTGCTGATCGCGATCGACGGCGGTCGCCTCCATCGTCCAGGCCTCGTCGGGGAAGGCGCCCAGAACGGGCGCCGGTTTGCAGGCCTCGCCGACCGAGTCCCCGTCGATCAGCAGCGGCGGCGGATGTCCGGCGACGGCGAGCCGGACCGGGTCGCGGGGGTCTTCGGACATCGTCATCGCGGCGACACTGCAGAGCGCGGCGCCGCTGCGGGCGAGCAGCTCGCGGTTGAGGGTCCGCAGGGCGACGACCGGATCGCCGGTGATCGCGGCGGCCGTCCGCAGCGTGTAGCGGGCGTGGGCGGTGACCGCCGCCGCCCGGGCGCCGCGGCCGGTGACGTCGCCGACCACCACCATCCAGCCCCCGGCTATCCGGAAGGCGTCGTAGAAGTCGCCGCCGATCTCGTTCTCGGCCCCGGCGGGCCGGTACATCGCCGCCACCGACCAACCCGGAATGTGCGGCAGCGGCGGCGGCAGCAACCCGCGCTGCAGGGTCTCGGCGATCTCCGCCCGTTCGCGCTCGCTGCGCGCCAGGTCGGAGAAGAGACCGGCGTTGTCGAGGGCGAGGGCGACGCGGCCGGCGAGGATGGTGACGAAGTTGACGTCGGAGGCGTCGAAGCGCCGCCCGGAGTGACCGACGCTGATCGTCAGCACCCCCGTCGGCCGGCCGCGGGCCCGCAGCTCGACGGTCACCCCCGAGCGGGTGCCAAGGCTGCGCAGGAACTCGAAGTCCTCCTCGTCCTCGGCGAACTCGCGCAGGTCCTCGTCGGTCCTGAAGTTGAAAAGGAACGGCTCCTGGCGCTCGCGGCTGGCATCGCTGGCGATCTGCTGCTGCAGGCGCGGTCCCCGCTCCATCAGGCGCGCCTCGATCGCCTCGGCGTCGGGACCCTCGACCCGCAGGGCCGCCCGCCGGACGCGGTCCCCCTCGATCACGTCGATCGCGCAGATGTCGCCCATCTCGGGGACGACGATCGTGGCGATCGCCTCCAGCGTCTCGTCCAGTGAGCTGCCCTCGTCGGCGACGCGGGAGATGTCGTCGAGCATGCGGAAGCGGCGGTTCACCTGGCGCACCCTTTTGGTCGAAATCGTGGCGACGACGGCGACCGCGACGAGGGCCAGCGCGACGATGACGTCCGCATAGAGGGGCATCAGCCCCGACCGTTCCTGAACTCGCGGTCGCCGGCGGTGCTCGTGGTGAGGGTGGAGGCGGCGCCTCCGGTGAGGACCCGGCGCACCAGGGAGGGGAAGAGGATCCGCAGCATCGCCGCCAGCGCGTAGGGACGCGGCACGTAGCGCTCGGCCTTGCCGCCCGGCCCAGCCTCGTAGATCGCCTCGGCGACCTTCTCCGGCCTGGAGACGATCCAGCGGGTCAGTGCTTTTTCACGCAGCTCCGTCGCCGGGAAGCCCTCGGTGCGGATGAAGCCGGGCAGGACCATGCCGACGTGGACGCCGTAAGGCTTCTCCTCCGCGTGCAGGGAGTCGGTCCAGCCGGCGAGGGCGAACTTGCTGGCCGAGTAGGCACCGGTGCGGGCGCGGGCGACGCGGGCAGCGGTGCTGGCGACGTTGACGATCGCGCTCGGGGCGGAACCGCGCAACAGCGGCAGCAGCGCCTCGGTGAGGCGGACGACGGCGTCGAAGTTGAGCTCCATGTGGCGGCTGACGTTCTCGTGGCCCCCCTCCTCGAAGCTGGCGCGCCAGGCGGCGCCGGCGTTGTTGACGAGCAGGTGGAGGTTGCCGCCGTGCTCGGCCTCCAGGTGCGAGCGGATCCGCTGCGGCGCGTCCTCGTCGGTGAGGTCGACCGCCACGTAGGTGGCGCGGCACGGCAGCGACTCGGCCAGCTCGCGCAGCAACCCTTCGCGGCGGGCGACGAGGATCAGCTCGGCCCCGGGCTCGCGGGCGAGCCGAACCGCGGTCGCCTCCCCGATCCCGGTCGACGCTCCCGTGACAACTGCGACTCCCATTCGACGCAACGTTATTCGACTTTTGTCACACCACCTCGGAC
>JBIOVP010000043.1:0-16786 GCA_044867815.1 Solirubrobacterales bacterium
CGGCTACTTCTGGGTGATCGGCCGGATCGACGACGTCGTCAACGTCTCCGGCCACCGACTCTCAACCGCCGAGGTCGAGTCGGCGATCGTCGCCCACCCCGACGTCGCCGAGGCGGCGGTGATCGGCGAATCCGACGAGGACACCGGCCAGGCGATCTGCGCCTTCGTCACCCTCCGCGGTGAGGTGGAGGAAAGCGACGAGCTGGTCGAGAGCATCCGCGGCACCGTCGCCGAGCGGATCGGCAAATTCGCCCGGCCGAAGCGGATCGTCTGGGCCGACGACCTGCCGAAGACCCGCTCCGGCAAGATCATGCGCCGCCTCCTGCGCGACATCGCCGAGGGCCGCGCCCTGGGCGACGTCACCACCCTGCGCGACCCGGAGGTGATGAAGGAGCTGGAGGCGAAGATCGCCGAGGAGCAGGCGAACGGCGACTGACGATCGGCGTTTGTCCCCGGTATCCGGGGACAAAGGACGTCACTGTTTCGCCATCCGCTCGATCCAGCATCGGCGTATTCAGCCGTTCCCGCCACCGAATGCTCCGCTCGTCCATCCCGGTCTGCTTCGACACGGCGGAGCGGGTGCCTCCAGAAACGACAAGACCCGCCGGAGCGGGTCGAGTCTGGTGAAGCGGGGAACCACCCCGCACGTGCTTGACAACCTGCCTCAAGGTACCACGGCAGAACAGCCCTGACCCGATGCTCCGACGGCCTATGTCTGCGGAGGCCGCCGGACTCGAACCGGACCCGGGGGTTGGCCGGGCACAGTGGCTGTCAAACACGTGGAGGCACCCGCCTCCATCACCCTCCGGTGGCCGATCCTAGGGGCGAATTTCACTACTTCAAGCGGCGTGACTTAATTGGCTCCAAGAAATGACACTTCTGTGT
Source organism: Solirubrobacterales bacterium (assembly GCA_044867815.1). Taxonomy (GTDB): domain Bacteria; phylum Actinomycetota; class Thermoleophilia; order Solirubrobacterales; family 70-9; genus VAYN01. The sequence goes on from JBIOVP010000043.1 coordinate 886, forward strand.
CATTCAGCGCTACTTCGGCCAGATTTTGTGGCCGATTGACTTGAATTTCGCTACCCCGAGTTGCCCTCGTTGGTTTCGTGCTTTCGAGCCAGGAGCGTTTAGAGCTTGGGCCACGGCCAGACGCTTGGCTTCGAAGATCGCCGTGGGTTCGAAGCAGTCGTCCAATAGGACGAGAAGCACTGCGTCCCAAGGCTTTTTCAGATTGATCCTGCCGATCCTTTGGCCCGGTTTGGAGTTCGGGAGAATGCAGCGACCCTTGATTTGCAGAAGCTCGGTTCCTCCCGCGGTTTTACGGATGGCGTCATAGCCAGGCGTGCGGGCGGGCGCCAGTTCAAGGCCAAGACGCCGGGCGGCCTCGTACTCCGCGATCTCAGCCGTCACTCCAAGAGGCTTATCGGTCAGTTCGTAGTACTTCCGAGCAAGTCGCTTGACCTCTCCCAGAAGATCCAACAGCGGGTCGTCGGACATGGGGTTCCTCAGGCGTCTTCGAGGGCTGGCTCGGTTCCCAGCTCGACGTGCGCCCGGCTGTCGGCGTTGCGGATCAGGAGAAGGGTTGCGAGGAGGCCGAGGAGGGCGAAGCCGGCGCCGACCAGGAAGGCGGAGGAGAAGCCGTCGGTGAGGGCGGCGGGGTCGCGGGAGTTGCCGATCTCGGAGTTGGCGATGGCGGCGAGGACGGCGAGGCCGAGGGCGCCGCCGACCTGCTGGGAGGTGTTGATCAGGCCGCTGGCGAGGCCCTGCTCGCGGTCCTCGACGCCGGAGACGGCGGCGATCGTGACCGGGACGAAGGCGAAGCCGAGGCCGACGGCGGCGAAGAGCGAGGGGCCGAGGATGTCGGCGAGGAAGGTCCCGTCGGGGCTGATCTGGCTGAACCAGACGAGACCGATCGCGATCAGGACCATGCCGGCGGCGAGGATCGGCTTGAAGCCGACCCTGGTCACCAGGCTGGAGGCGATCCCGGCCGAGAGCATGATCGCGACCGCCAGCGGCAGGTAGGAGAGGCCCGCCTTGATCGCGCTGAAGCCGAGCACCTGCTGCATGTAGAGCGAGATGAAGAAGAACATCGAGAAGAGCGAGGCGCCGACGAGGATGCCGACGACGTTGGCGCCGGTGATCGTCCGCAGGCGGAAGATCGAGAAGGGGACGAGCGGGGCGCGGGAGCGACGCTCGATCGCGACGAAGGCGATCAGCAGGACCGCGGCGGCGGCGAGGACGCCGATCGTCTGCGCCGAGCCCCAGCCGGCGTCTTCGGCGTCGAGCAGAGCGAAGACCAGGGCCGAGAGACCGAGGGTGATCGTCGTCGCCCCGGCGACGTCGAAGGTTCGCACCTCCTGCTCGGCGTGCGATTCGGCGATCAGCGAGGGCGCCAGCGCCGCGGCGGCGATCCCGATCGGCACGTTCACCCACAGCACCCACTCCCAACCGAGGTATTCGGTGAGGACGCCGCCGAGGAGGACGCCGGCGGCGCCGCCCGACCCCGCGACCGCGCCCCAGATCCCCAGCGCTTTGTTGCGCTCGGCGCCGTCCTTGAAGGTGGTGGCGACGATCGAGAGGGCGGCGGGAGAGAGGATCGCGGCGCCCAGGCCCTGCACGGCGCGGGCGGCGACCAATTGCCCGGAGTTGGTCGCCAGACCGCCGAACAGCGAGGCGATCGCGAAGACGACCAGCCCGAACATGAAGACGCGGCGGCGGCCGAGCAGGTCGGCGAGGCGGCCGCCGAGCAGGAGGAAGCCGCCGAAGGTGAGGACGTAGGCGTTGACCACCCAGGGCAGGCTGCTCTCGGTGAACTCGAGCGCTTCGCCGATCGTCGGCAGGGCGACGTTGACTATCGAAGCGTCGAGCACGACCACGAACTGGGCCGAGCAGAGCAGGATCAGCGCGATCCAGCGCTTGTCGCGGGCCTCGGCTGCGTCGGTCATCCAGCGCTCACCAGGCGCCGGACGTTAGCGAGTGCGATCCGCCGAGCCATCGGGAGGAGCAGCTGCGGCGGCGTTTTCCGCCGCGTGCCGAATTCCTCGAACAGCGCCGCTGCCTTCGGGTCACGCGCGACGGTCGAGAGCATTAAGCGTTCGACCGGGTCGAACTTGCGGCCGGTCGAGTAGTCGTGGATGAGGCGGGCGTGCATGCCGAGCTGGCGGCGGTGGCGCTTGCGGTAGCGGCGCAGGCAGTTGTCGAGCGACTCGACTTCCCGCAGGGCGGGGGAGACGCTGTCGGCCAGCCATTCGCCGGACTGGGAGGCGAAGCCGCAGCCGACGCCGAAGATCGGGTCGGTGGCGAGGGCGGCGTCGCCGATCAGCGCCAGGCCGGGGGCGACCGGGCCACGAATGCGGTTGGGCATCTCGACCTTGCCGATCACCGGAGCGACGCATTTGCTCTCGCGGATCGGCGGCGGTTCAGGCACCCTCGCGACGTGCTCGACCAGCGCTCGCTCCGGGTCCGCCTTGAACTCGGGGGCGCGGTCCTTGTGCGTCATCGCGATGTAGAAGGTCTGCCCGCCGTCGGTAGGGAAGGCCGCGGCCATGTCGGGGTCGAGCAGCCAGATGGCGCCGTCGGGCCAGAACCTCGGCTTCGGCCCCTCGAAGTAGCCGCCGTAGGCGAGCCGGTTGTGGGGGAGGATCTTCTCCTTCACCTGCGCCAGCTCGGCGACCCGTGAGTCGCGGCCGTCGGCGCCGACCACAAGCCGCGCCCGGATCTCCCGCCCGTTCCCCTCGCGGTCGCGGACGCCGACCCCGCTGAAGGCGTCGCCGTCGCGGAGCAGCCGCTCGGCACTCTGCCCCAGCATCAGCTCGACGTTGGGCTCGGCGGCCGCCGCCTCCCGCAGCATCGGGTCGAGCAGCGAGCGCCGGAGGTTGAGGCAGTAGGCCTCCCGCTTCTCCGTCGGTTCGATCCAGCCCCAGAGGGTCCGGGAGTGGAGGCGGGAGCGCAGGCCGCCCGCCTCGAGGATCGGCTCGTAGAGCCCGAGCCGTTCGATCGTCGGCACCGCCGAGGCCTGGATGAAGTGCGAGCAGACGCGCTTGTAAGCCTTCGGATCCGGCTGCTTCTCGATCAAGGCGACCTTTGCACCGGCGCGGCTGAGCAGGATCGCCGCCGTACAGCCGGAGAGGCTGGCGCCGACGATTGCCACGTCGTACTCGGATCTTGCCGCCATCTCGCAAAGCGTAAGCGCCAGGCGGATCTTGTGGTGCATCTTGGTCACACAACTAGTTTGCTAAACTAATTATCAACGCTAATCATGATGATGAACCCGACCGCGATCCCCCTTGCCGAGCGCGCCGCGCACCTGCGCACCGCGATCGTCCGCACCGCCCGGCGCCTGCGCCAGGAGGCGGCGGCGGAGACGTCCGGCCTGACCCCGACCTCGGTCGCGGCGCTGGCGACGATTGAGCGCCACGGGCCGCTGACCCCGAGCGAGATTGCCGCGATCGAGCGGGTCAAACGGCCGACGATCACCCGCACCCTCCGCTGCCTCGAGCGGGAGGGGTTGATCGACCGCGCTCCCGACCCCGAAGATGGCCGCAGCGCCCTGGTCAGCGTCAACGGCGCCGGCCGTGAGCGGCTCCGGCGCCTGCGCGGCCGCAAGAACGCCTACCTGGCCCGCCGCATGAAGGACCTAACGACCGAGGAAGTGGAGACGCTCGAGCGCGCGGCCGAGATCCTCGAGCGGATGCGGGAGGGTGACCGAGGGTGAGCGCCGCCCTCCGTCACTCGTTCAACTCGCTGCAGGTCCCCAACTACCGCCGCTACTTCGCCGGCCAGCTGATCTCCCTATCCGGGACGTGGATGCAGACGGTCGCGGCGGTCTGGGTGATCCTCACCCTCACCGGCAGCGGCGTCGCCGTCGGGTTCACCACCGCGCTGCAGTTCCTGCCGATGCTGCTGATCGGCGCCTGGGGGGGCCTCCTCGCCGACCGGATCCCGAAGCGGCGGTTGCTGGTGACGACGCAGGCGCTGATGATGGTCCCGGCGCTCGGCCTCTTCGCCGTCACCGCGACCGGTGTGGCCACGCCGTGGATGGTCTACCTCGCCGTCTTCGCCTTCGGCTCGCTGAACGCGATCGACAACCCGACCCGCCAGAGCTTCGTATACGAGATGGTCGGCCCCGACCGCCTCATCAACGCGGTCAGCCTCAACAGCGTCATCATCCAGGCGGCGCGGATCGTCGGCCCCGCCCTGGCCGGCGTCCTGATCGCCACCGTCGGCGTCGTCCCCTGCTTCGGCCTCAACGCGCTCACCTTCGTGGCGATGATCACGGCCCTGTGGGGGATGGACCCCGGTCGCCTGCACGCGGCGCCGGTCGCCAAGCCCGAGTCGGGCGCGATCCGCGCCGGCCTCCGTTACGTCAAGAAGACGCCGGAGCTGATGGTGCCGCTGGCGCTGATGGCGTTGGTCGGGACGTTCGGCTTCAACTTCCAGGTGGTGCTGCCGCTGCTCGCCAGGTTCAGCTTCGAGTCCGGGGCGATGACCTACGCCAGCCTCGTCTCGGCGATGGCGGTCGGCTCGATCGCCGGCGCCCTCGTCAACGGCCACCGGGGCCGCACCGGCCCCCGCCTGATCGCCGGCGGCGCGCTCGCCTTCGGCCTCTCCGCCCTGCTTGCCGCGGCGATGCCGAGCCTGGCCCTCGAGGTCGTAATGCTCGCCCTCCTGGGCGCCGCCGCCGTCACCTTCGCAGCCACCATCAACTCCACCCTCCAGCTAGCCGTCTCCCCCGAGATGCGAGGCCGGGTAATGGCCCTCTACTCGGTCGTCTTCCTCGGCTCCACCCCCATCGGCGCCCCCCTCACCGGCTGGTTGGCGGAGAGCTATGACCCGAGAGCGGCCTTGGCCTTAGCCGGCCTCTCCGGTCTCACCGCCGCCTGGGCAGCCCACCTCAGCTTCAACCACATCAAAGCCCGCCACGAATCATCGACGGGCGAACACGCCGTAGCGTAGCCCACTTGCGCTTCCCCTAGCGGCGCGGTTTGTGGTGCTTGTGGCCGAGTTTCAAGTTGACCGCGCTGCCCGCCGGAAGGCTCGCTCCCTCAGCGGGGGTCGAGGATTTTACGACGAGTGCTCCGTGCCTCTTGCCCTTCCTGTGCTTGGGCCTGAAGACTTTGCCGACGCCGCAATGGGCTTCCCTCAATGCAGCCTTAGCCCGTCCCAGCTTCTTTCCGGCCAGCTTCGGGACGATGCAGGTGACCCCTGGGTCGAGATGTGAGCGGGTGTAGGAGATCGATGCCGAGCAGGACGAGACGTTTCCGGCCGCGTCGGCGGCCGTCGCCGAGAAGGTGGCGGTGGTGCCTTCCGCAACGCTGACGCCGATACCGGGCGAGCCAAGCTCGGCCGCGCTTGCGGTGGCGAGCGGCGTGCCCGTGCAGTCCGATCCCGCGTAGAGCCTCACCGTAGAGCCCGTCTCTGCGGCGCCGCGGATCCGCGGGGAGCCACTGAGGCTCGGGGAGGCCGGATCCGTGCCCGTGAGCAGGGGTGCCGCTGGCGGGGCGAGGTCTTTCTGTTCGAGCCAGATGCCTCCCGGGCCACCGATTTGATTTCCGACGCTGTTGCAGAAGCTCACGTTGTCGCTGTTCCCCGGTTCGACCGGCATCGCGCTCATGTCGTCCCATTCTCCCGCGATCGCTCCCGACCCGGCGAGCCCGGCCGCGAATGGCGTTCCGGAGCGCGGGCTGGTTCCCCCGGAGCTCCCCGAGGTGGTTAGGGCGAGCGGCGACGGTTCTGCCAGGACGGTGCACCGCTCACCCTCGAACGTGGGGTTGTCGGACGCCGTCAGCGTCCCCCCCGCGACGCCGCTGAGGCTGAGCGCGCCGGTCGCCTGGTCGAAGCTGCCGCTGATCTGCCCGATATCGAAGTCGACGCTGACGTCAGCTACGATCGGCTCTTCGATGTGCGTTTCGAAGTCGGGAACGCCCAGGGTCCCGTTGGTGATCGCGCTGGTGAGGGGATCGATCTGGGCCGCGAAGGGCGCCGTATCGGGAGGCCCGAACAACGCGTCATCGGAGAGCATTTTTCCGACGTTGGCACGGGCTTCGGTGAAGCCCACCGAGAGCGGCTCCGCGCTGGCGGTGGAGGCGCAGAGGCCCAGCGCCAGCAGCGAGCCCAGCGTCGCGACAGTTTTCCTCAGAGCCATCGATTCCCTCCCGGTTGGTCCGATCTGCCGCATGCCCCGGCAGGAATGGACATCGATGTTTATCAGGCTGAGAGCGCCAAGCAAAGCTGGTTGCGCAGCCGGGGGTGCAGGCAGGCCCCCGAGCCCCCGGCTGCAGGCTTCCTAACCGACGTACCCCGCGCTTTCGAGGTAAGCCTTGGCGGCCGCCTTCGGCGTTTCCTTTTCCAGTTCGACCCGAGCATCCAGCTCCTGAACCACTTTCAGGTCAAGCCCTTCCTGGACCTGCAGAATCGTCTTTTCGAAGTCCGGCCCCGCTTCTTCGGCGACCTTCCTGGTGGTCACGAAGAGCACGTTGCCGGCCGGGAAGACTTCCTTGTCGTCTTCGAGGATGACGAATTTGTCGCTCTCGGCCGAGAGCTGCGGGTCGGTGGTGAAGAGGATCGAGAGGTCGGCCTGACCCTTTTCCAGCACCGTGTAGCGAAGGCCGATGTCGACGGGCGTGAACGACTTGAACTTCAGCCCGTACAGTTTTTCCAACCCGGCCAGGCAGTCGATCCGCTGGCGGCACTCGGGCGACCCGTAGAGCGAGAGTTTTTCCGAGACGCCTTCGAGGTCGGAGACGGTTTTCAGTTCATATTTGTCGGCCGTCTCTTTGGTCGTCCCAACCGCGTTGGCGCTGGCGAACGGGGTCGGTTCGAACGCCTTCAGGCCTTCCTTTTCGAATTCTTCGTTCGCCTTTTCCCACGCTTCCGTCGCGTCGGCGGGGACTTCTTCGGGTTCGAGGCCGAAGAACGAGGTGAGGGCCGTGCTGGCGTACTCCGGGTAGCCGGAGATCTGCCCGCTCTTCACCGCTTTCAGGGCAACCGTTTCGGAGCCGAGGTTAAGCGCGCTCTTCACCTTGTAACCGGCCGCGGTCAGCGCCTGCGCGTAGATTTCGCCGAGGATTTCCTGTTCGGGAAAGTTCTTCGAGCCGATCGTCAGGCTGACTTCGCCGTTGTCGGGATTGGACTGGATTGCGCCCCCACCGCCGCCACCTTCGGTGGATCCGGAAGTGGTGCTGTCGTCGCTGCCGCAGGCGGCGACGCCAAGGGTCAGCGCGAGCGCCGCCAGTGCCGCAAGCAGCACCCGCGCTCTCGTCTGATCGATCCTCACTGATTGCCTCCTCTTGGGGTGGATGGATGAGTCACGTTTCAGGCAGTCTTTACCTTGAGCCCGTCGGAAGTAAGCCGGCGCTGGAGCAGGGCCAGTAATCCCTCCAGCGCGAGGGCCAGCAGGGCGACGAGGATGGCGCCGGCGAGGCGGCCGTCTTCGCCGTAGATCGAGGCGTTGATGATGTAGTCGCCGAGGGTGACGACGCCGGCGAGCGGGGCGATCGTCGCCGTGGCGACGATCGCGATCGTGGCGCTGCGGATGCCGCCCATCACGGTGGAGATCGCCAGCGGCAACTCGACCCCGCGGATGATCTCCACCTCGCCCATTCCCATGCCCCGGGCCGCGTCCACCGCCGCATGGTCGACCTGGCGGACGCCGACGTAGGCGTTGGAGACGATCGGCGGAATGCCGAGCACGGCGAGGGCGAGGGTGACCGGGACGAGCCCGATGCCGATCAGCGCCGCGACCAGCGCGATCAGCGCCAGCTCGGGCAGCGCCCGGCCGGCATTCGCGAGGCCGACCAGGACCACCTCGCCCTTGCCCCTGTGGCCGAGGTAGAGACCGAGAGGGAGGGCGACGATCAGCGCCAGGGCCAGCGCCAGCGCGGTCACCTCCAGCTGCTTCAAGGTGAGTTCGACCGCCTGTTCGAAGCCGCCGACCTTCTCGCCGCCGGTGACATTGGAGGTCTGTTCGCTGAAGATGAATTCGATCGCGCCGCCGAAGGAGCCGAGCGGGAGCGGGGCCGCCGTCATGCCGCCCTCGCCTTCCGCCAAGGGGTGAGGTACCGCTGCGCCAGCAGCAGGCCGACATGGAATGCCATCGCCATCAGGACAACGATCGCCAGGGCGATGAAGACGCTGGTCGGGAAGGTGAGGTTGCCGCCGCCGTAGATCTGCGTGCCCAGGCCGCCGCCGCCGATGAAGACGGCCAGCGTCGCGATCGCGACGGTGCTGACGATCGCGACCCGGAGGCCGGCGACGATCTCCGGGACCGCCAGGGGCAGCTCGACCCGCCAGAGGATCTGGCGGTCGGTGTACCCCATCCCGCGCGCGGCCTCCTTGGCCGAGCTCGGGACGTTGTCGAGGCCGAGGATCGTGTTGCGGTAGATGATCTGCAGCGTGTAGGCAGCGAGGGCGACGATCGCAGTGTCCTTGCCGATCCCGGTGACCGGCAGCAGCAGGAAGAAGAAGGCGATGCTGGGAATCGTGTAGAGGATGCCGGTGGCAGCGAGCAGCGGGGCGCGGAGCCAGGTGCTGCGATGGGCGAGGAGCGCCAGGCCGAAGGCGAAGGCGAACCCGATCACCACCGAGATCACCACCAGTTCCAGGTGCTGGACGGTCGGCATCCCGAAGCGGTCGATGTTTTCCGTCGCCCAGTCCCAGCAGAAGGGGTGGCCGGCCTGCGCCTGGCAGGGCAGGGTGTCGGAGGTGCGTTCTTTGAAGAAGTCTTCGCCGACCTGGCCTGCCGCCGCAGCCAGCACCAGGCTAATCATGCGGCCGCTCCACCGCCGGGTGCTCGTCGTTCTTCGCCTCCGGCGAACCGAGGAACTCGGAGATGATCTCGACCGAGAGGACGCCGGCGATCGCGCCGCGGCGGTCGACCACCGGCGCGTACCGCGCCTCTCCCTGGAGGAGGTCGGCGAGGGCGTCGCGCATCACGTCGTCGAGTTCGAGTACCGGCCCCGGTGGTGAGTCGGGCCGGCTCGGGACGGTGTCGCTGGCGAGGTCGCGCTCGCTGAGCCAGCCGAGCGGACGGCGCTCGCCATCGACCAGCAGGGCGTGCGGGACTTCGACGGCCGGCGAGGCCAGCTTCGCCCGCACCTCGCCGGTCGCCTGGCCGACGAAGGCCAGCGGCGCCTCCCAGAGGTCGATGTCGGCGACCCGCATCAGCGCCAGCCGCTTCAGCGCCCGGTCGGCGCCGACGAAGTCCTCGACGAACTCGTTGGTCGGCGCCATCAGCAGCTCCGCCGGGGTTGCGTACTGCTCGACCCGACCGCCCACGCGCATCACCGCGATCCGGTCGCCCATCTTGATCGCCTCGTCGATGTCGTGGGTGACGAAGAGGACGGTCTTGCGGATCTCCGCCTGCAGGCGCAGGAACTCGTTCTGCAGGCGCTCGCGGTTGATCGGGTCGATCGCCCCGAAGGGCTCGTCCATCAGCATCACCAGCGGGTCCGCCGCCAGCGCCCGGGCGACGCCGACGCGCTGCTGCTGGCCGCCGGAGAGCTGGGCCGGGTAGCGGTCGCCGAGCTCGGGATCGAGCCCGATCAGCTCCAGCAGCTCTCCGGAGCGCTCGCGGATCCGCTCCTTCTTCCAGCCGAGCAACTGGGGGACGGCGCCGATGTTCTCGCTGATCGTGCGGTGGGGGAAGAGGCCGATCTGCTGGATCACGTAGCCGATCTCGCGCCGCAGCTGCGCCGGCTCGCGCTCCCGCACCGAACGGTCGCCGATGAGGACGTCGCCCTCGCTGATCTCGACCGTGCGGTTGACCATCCGCATCGCAGTCGTCTTGCCGCAGCCCGAGGGCCCGACCAGGACGCAGATCTCGCCCGCGGGCACCTCGAGCGTCAGCTTGTCGACCGCCGGGGAGGAGGCGCCGGGGTAGCGTTTCGTCGCTTCCGCGTAGCGGACCGAGGAGGCCGTCTGCTCGCTCACAGCCCCAGCCCCACGGCGCGCTCGGCGGCGCGGGCGACGACTTCCTCCAGCTCCGGGACCACGCCGTCGCGCATCAGGACCTCGCCGGCGACGACGACCTCGGCGACGGTGGCGCCGGAGGCGGCGTAAACGAGGTCGGTCATCAGCTCGCCGATACCCAGTTCGGGCGAGTTCGCACGCATGAGGACGAAGTCGGCCGGGGCGCCGGGTTCGAGTGCAGTGGCTCCGAGCAGCGGCGCGCGGGCGCCGGTGGCGACCGCCCAGGCCTCGGCGGCCTCGATCGCGGTCGGGTCGGCGGCGGCGTGCTTCTGGACGAGGGCGAAGGTCTTCAGGTCCGCGAGGAGGTCGAGCGAGTCGTTGGAGCCGGCGCCGTCGGTGCCGAGGCCGACCGCGACGCCGGCGGTGCGGGCGGCGTGGTGGGGGAAGACGCCGCCGACCGCGAGCTTCATGTTCGCGACCGGGTTGGTGACGACGGTGGCGCCCCGCTCGGCGATCAGCGCCAGCTCGTCGGGATCGAGCCAGACGCCGTGGGCGAGGATCGTGCGCTCGCTGAGGAGGCCGAGCCGGTCGAGGTAGAAGGCGGGCCGCTCGCCGTGCTCGGCCAGGCAGTCCTGGACCTCCTTCTCGGTCTCGGAGAGGTGGATATGCATCGGTAGGTCCCGCTCGGCGCTGAGCTCGCCGATCCAGCGCAGCGACTCTTCGCTGACGGTGTAGATCGCGTGCGGGGCGAGGGCCGGCGTGATACGGGGCCCGAAATCGGCGAGCGCCTCAAGACTGCGATGGGCCGACTCGCGCAGCTGCTCAGGGCTGCCGTTGAAGTCGAAGAGCGGTTCCGCGATCGTCGCCCGGACGCCGGCGTCCGTCACTGCCCGCGCCGTCGCCGCCGGCTGCCAGTACATGTCCCAGAAGCGGGTGGTGCCGGTGCGCAGCATCTCGGCGCAGGCGAGGCGGGCGCCCCAGTAGACGTCCTCCTCGGAGAGCTTCGCCTCGACCGGCCAGATCTTCTCTTCCAGCCACGGCATCAGCGGCAGGTCGCCGCCGGAGCCGCGGAACAGCGTCATCGCCGCGTGGGTGTGGCCGTTAACCAGCGGCGGCAGCAGGTGGGCGCCGGCGGCGTCGAGCGTCTCGTCGCCGGGACGCACTTCGATGTCGTTGCCGATTGCAGCGATTGCCCCGTTTTCGCAGCGCACCCCCACGCGTTGCCCGTCCAGCAACGCGTTCTCGGCCACTAGCGCCATTTCGTGGTTCCTTTTGCACCCACAGCGTCCGAAAGGAACCACGAAATCATCGGCCCACCGCCCCGAGGCGGGGAAGAACCGCCGCCAGGCCCTCGCGCAGGCGCTCGGCATTGATCAGACGGTCGGCTTCCAGCTCCTCGACGCTGACCTTGCCCTCGCCGAGGCCGTTGGCGAGATTGTCGACGACGCAGAGGGCGGCATAGTCGAGGCCGAGCTCGCCGGCGACGACGCACTCGGAGGCGATCGTCATCCCGACCACGTGCGCGTGCGCCGCCATCAGCCGGATCTCGGCCGGCGTCTCGAAGCGCGGCCCCCGCGCCTGCCAGTAGACGCCGCCGTCGCGCGGCGCCTGCCCGCCCTCGCTCCAGGCCGCGATCACTTCCTCGCGCCAGCGCTGGTCGAAGCTCGGCGCGGAGTGGGCGCGGGCGTCGTCGAAGATCGAGTCGCCGAGGTTGAGGGCGATGAAGTCGTCGGGGCAGACGAGGCTGCCGACCCCGAGTTCCTCAGGTCGCAGCGAGCCGACCGAGCCGATCGCCAGCACCCGGTCGCACCCCTGCTCGATCAGCGGCCGCAGCGTCGCCGCGTGGTCGATCACGTGGGGGAGGACGAAGGCGCCGTCGGCGCTGTGGCGCTGGGCGATCGCCGCCCCTTGGTCGGCAGCCGCCGCCGCGATCTCCTCCCCGCCCGGCCCAAGGGCGTTGCTGCCGAGGATCACCGCCAGTCGTCCCATCCGCCGATCCTATGCGCCGCCCAACGGGGTGTGGTTGAGCTTTGGCCTCCTATAGCGCACCAAAGCTCAACCACACTCAGCTTTCGCGGCGGGCCCGGAATGCCGCTGCGGCCTCGTCGTGGTCGACCAGCGGCGGCGGGTAGTCGAGGCGGCCGAAGCCCTTCGCCCGCCAGGGTTCGAAGATCGCCCTGCCTTCGACCGACTCCAGCTCCGGCAGGTAGCGGCGCACGTAGTCGCCCTCGGGGTCGAACCGCTTCGCCTGGCGAACGGGGTTGAGAACGCGGTTGGGGCGGGTGTCGTTGCCGGTCCCCGCCACCCACTGCCAGTTGCCGGCGTTGTTGGCGATCTCGCCGTCGGTGAGCAGGTCCCAGAAGTGCCAGGCGCCGGCCCGCCAGTCGACGTAGAGGTCCTTGCAGAGGAAGGAGGCGACGGTCATCCGCGCCCGGTTGTGCATGAAGCCCTCCGCAGCCAGCTGCCGCATCGCCGCGTCGACCAGTGGGTAGCCGGTCCGGCCCTCCTGCCATGCCTCGAAGACCCGCTTCGAGCGCGACCAGCGGTCCCGGCGCGGCCGGTAGTCGCGGCGGGGAAGGGAGGGCGTCGCCGCCAGCACCTGGTGGTGGAAGTCGCGCCAGCAGAGCTGCCGCACGAAGGCCGCGCCGCCGCGCCGCTCGCTCGCCTCCCGCGCCAGCTCCAGGGGCGCGAGGCAGCCCCAGCGGATGTAGGCGCTGAGGCGGGAGGTGCCGTCGCCGGGAAGGTCGTCGTGGCGTTCTTCGTAGCCGCCGAGGCCGTCGCGGAGCCAGGCGCACATCCGCTTCCGTCCCTCGCGCTCGCCGCCGGGGAGGCGGCTCGGAGACGGCCGGCCGTCGACCAGCGAGTCGAGCGAGGGCAGCCGGCCGGCCTTCAGCCCGCTCGGCACCGAGAGCTTCCGCGGCGCCCCCGCCCCGTCCCGCCACGACAGCCCGCTCCAGGCCCGGTGGTAGGGGGAGAAGACCTTGAAGTGGTCGCCGCCTGCCGGCGTCACCGCTCCCGGCGGCACCACCGTCACGCCGGGATGGGCGCGGAACTCGATCCGCTCCTCCTCACAGGCCCGCGCCAGCCGCTCCTCCCGGCCGCGCGCGTAGGCGCTCCAGTCGGCGCTGACGTGGATCGCGCTCGCCCCGCATTCCTTCGCCACCGCGATCGCCTCCCGGACCGGATCGCCGCGGCGGAGGAAGAGCCGCCCACCCGCCCTGCGCAGCTGCTCGTCGAGGTCGCGCAGCGCCTCCAGCATGAACGCCACCCGGTTGGGCGCCGCGAACCGCGACCCCAGCAGCCGCTCGTCGAGGACGAAGAGCGGCACCGTGCGCCCGGCCCGCGCGGCCGCCGTCAGGGCCGGCAGGTCGTGGACCCGGAGGTCCCGGTTGAAGAGAACGATCGCCGTCTCGATTGCCATATGGTCCTGCAATGGAGAACGGGTCCGGCGGGGAAAAGGATCAGCTGCACCCGGATTCGGGGCGGGACGAGACCGAGGAGGAACGCCTCGACCGCAACCTCAGCGAGATGCTGCAGGAGCTCCGCGTCGCCCTGCCCGGCGTCCAGGTCCTCTTCGCCTTCCTGCTCGCGGTCCCGTTCCAGCAGGGCTTCGAAAAGATCACCCCGTTTCAGAAGGGCGCCTACTTCGGGACCCTGATCTGCACCGCGATCGCCGCGGTGATGCTGATCTCGCCGACCGCCTACCACCGCATCACCTTCCGCTACCAGCAGAAGCGCCAGCTCGTCTTCTACTCCAACCGCTTCTCGATCATCGGCCTCTTCTTCCTCGCCCTGGCGATGACCGGGGCGATCATGCTGATCACCGACTACCTCTTCGGCAGCTCCGCGACGATCCTCATGGCCGCGGCCACCGTCCTCGTCTTCGGCTTCTTCTGGTTCGGGCTGCCCCTGCAGCGCCGGCTCAGCCTCTCGGCTGGGCAGGAGCCTCTAGGCAAGCCCGAAAACGACTGAGCTCGGCCTCGAGGTCGTCGAGGAAGGGTACCTCCGGCGCCTTCTCGCGCAGCAATCCCAGGTCGGCTTCCCAGATCTCGGTCTTGAGCTCGATCGGGACCTTGAATTCGTCGCGGACCGAGTCGCCTTCGTCTTCGTAGGCGGCGCGCAGGGTGGTGACGTTGGTCAGCTTGTCGGCGCCGTAGATCGCGTGGGCGCCGCCCGCCGCGGCGGCGACCCGTTCCCGGTGCTCGGCCTTGCGCTCGCGGTAGTCGTCGATCGATTCGTCGTCGGTCAGCGCCCCGACCATGCCCGCGACCTCGTCGCCGAAGAGCTCGCGGACCTCTTCCAGCGTGGTCTCGGAGTCCTCGATCACGTCATGGAGCAGGGCTGCCGCCAGCACCTCCTCGCCGTAGCCGTGCTCGTCGAGCAACGCCGCCACCCGGACCGGGTGTTCGACGTAGGGCATGCCGCCGCTGCCGTTGCGGACCTGGCCCTCGTGGGCGATCCGCGCTTTCTCCAGGGCCGCGCGCACGAGCGTCGAGCGCTCCGCGACTGCCTCGATCCTCTCGGCCGGCGCCACGGGCTCAGCCTAGATGATCGATTGCGCGGTGTCGCCTGCGCAAACTCAGGCGGTCGCGGCGGCCCTCGGCGCCCGCGCCGGCAGCTCGTACTCGACCCGCTCGGCGGCCAGTTCGACCGCGGCGGCGTCGCCGCCCAGCTCGACCCAGCGCTCCCGCGCTTCGGCGCCGAGGGCGTCGAGCTGGTCGTCGGAGTGGAGCGGGTCGTGGTGGAAGAGGACGGTGCGCTCGGCGCCGGTCCGGCGGGCGAAGCTGAGCGCGTGCGAGGTGGCCGAGTGCCCCCAGCCGACGTGGTCGGGGTACTCGGCGTCGGTGTACTGGCCGTCGTGGATCAGCAGCGAGGCGTCGCGGGCGAGCTCGAAGCCGGAGATCCAGTCCTCCTCGAGTGTCTCGAGGTCGGCGCCGAGGGCCGGCTCGTGGTCGGGGATGTAGGCGAGCGAGGAGTCGCCGTCGTCGATCCGGTAGCCGAGGGTGGGGCCGCGGTGGGAGACCGAGGCGGAGCGGATCCGGGCCGGGCCGATCTCCCACTCGCTCTCCGGACAGTGGCGGAAGGAGACGTCGCAGGGCAGCTCCCGCACCTCGACCGGCGAGAGCGGGGCCGAGATGTAGCGGGCGATGCGGTCGCGCAGCGAGGCCTCGGGCGAGGCCGGCCCCCAGATCACGATCTCGGTCTGCGGCCGGAAGGCGGGGGCGAAGAAGACGAGGCCCTGGATGTGGTCGAGGTGGAGGTGGGTGAGGAGGATGTGGAGGCGGGTCGGCTCGTCCGGGAGGGCGAGGCCGAGGCAGCGGATCCCGGTGCCGGCGTCGAGCGCCAGCATCGAGCCGTCGGCGAGGGTGACGCCGACGCAGGAGGTGTTGCCGCCGTAGCGGATCGTTTCCGGCCCCGGGGCCGGGATCGAACCCCGCGTTCCCCAGAGCTTGACCTTCACGCCGGCCCGGCTCCGTTGCCGTCCGCCAGCGAGGGCCAGAAGACGGCGATCGCGCCCTGCGAGCCGTGCGGGGTCTGGATCGGGAAGGCCGAGACCTCGACCTCGTGCTGGGTGCCGTCGGTCGAGCGGACCGTCAGCTCGGCGTGGGCGGGGCGGCCGGCGCGGACGGCGCGGACCAGCGGCAGGTCGTCGTAGGGGATCGGCTCGCCGCTCTCGTCGAAGGGGCCGAAGAGCGAGCCCCACTCCTGCGGGCCGACGGTGCCGAGCTCCTCGAAACGCTTGCCGAGCAGCATCCCGGCGGCTTCGTTGTAGAAGACGAGCAGGCCGCCCTCGTCGACGAGGAAGGCCGGCGTCGACAGAGCCGACATCAGGTTGCGGGCAAGGATCAGCTCCAGCGGTCTCTGCGTCACAAATGACACTTTAGTTCGTCACTTCAGAGATGCCGGGTTTTGCCGCAGAGAGCCAAGAAGATGAGAGTGGCCGCCTGGGTGTAACAGTGGCGTGACTTTCGTCACTTAGGTAGTTCGGAGCGGTTGGGTGGGAGGGGGGTGGGGGGGGGGG
>JBIOVP010000044.1:0-16979 GCA_044867815.1 Solirubrobacterales bacterium
TCGCAGATGAGGATGACGCGGGAGCCCTGGGGGATGTCGCGGCCGGAGAGGCCGTCGGGGTAGCCGGAGCCGTCCCAGCGCTCGTGGGTCGAACGGACGAGGGCGGCGACGGGGCCGAGGGCGGGCGCCGCGTCGAGGACGCGCTGGCCGACCAGGGTGTGCTTTCGCATCAGCCCCCACTCTTCGTCGGAGAGCGAGTCCGGCTTGTGGAGGATCTCGTCGGGGATCGCGATCTTGCCGATGTCGTGCAGCTCGGCCGCCCGCACGAGGACGTCGAGCTCCTCGGCCTCGAGGCCGAGGGTGCGCCCGAAGGCGGAGGCGAGGCGGGCGACGCCGTCGAGGTGGCGCTCCAGCTCCGGCTCGCGCTCGTGCAGGACCCGCAGCAGCACCCCGCGGGTCTGGCTCTGCGCCGAGCCGGCGCGCATGCCCTTCTTCGAGTACATCCGTTTGTCGGCGAGGCGCAGGGCGTCGGTTGCCGTCACCACCTCGACCGGGATCAGAACCTTGCCCCAGGAAGCGCCGACCTTGAAGCCCTTGCCACGGTCCGACAACGCCTCCTCGGCTGCCCTGCAGATCGCTTCCGCCGGCAGCTCGCGGGTGCCGGCGAGGATGCAGAACTCGTCGCCGCCGAGCCGGTAGGCGCGGCCGTGCGGCGCCACCGTCTCGGCGAGCTGCGTCCCCAGCCGGCGCAGCAGGTCGTCTCCGGCCGGATGGCCGAAGCTGTCGTTGTAGGCCTTGAAGCCGTCGAGGTCGAAGAGGGCGAGGACCATCGCCTCCGGCGGGCTGGCGGAGACGGCACGGTCGAGGTCGGCCATCAGCGCCCGGCGGTTGGCGAGGCCGGTGAGGGCGTCGGTCACCGCCTCGCCCTGGCTCGCCAGCAGCATCCGCGTGTTGATGTTGAAGGCGATCAGGAGGCGGACCAGGACCGCCCCCAGGCAGGCGACGCCGAGCGCGACGGCAACGGCGCCGATATGGAAGAAGCTACCGGCGGCCAGCAGCGAGATCCCGACCACGGCCATCACGATCGGGACGACGATCCGGCGCTTGTCGGTGTAGGCGACCGCGGCACCGAGCTCGGCGGCCGGCAACCACGAGGCGGCCGCGAGCAGGAGGAAGGCGAGCGGCCAGCCGACGCTGGCGAGGTTGAGGGCGGTGGTCGACTGACCGGCGACGGAGAGGTAGACGACGTCGCAAACGCCGAAGAGCAGCAGGGCGAGGGCGATCAGCAACCAGGTCCCCCCGGCCCGCCACCGGGAGGCCGCGAAGGCGCCGCTGAGGAGGCCGAGCAGGACGACGTCCATGCAGGGGTAGGCGAGGCTGACGGCGACCCCGAGAGGGCTGCCGCCGAGCACTTCGAGCACGGGCGGGAAGATCAGCGCCGCGGCGACGCCGGCGACGGCGAGCGCCCCGATCAGCCCGTCGACCCAGGCCAGCGGCTCCAGCTGCGCCACCCGAGCCCTCAGCAGGAAGACCAGGGCGATGAAGCTGGCCGGGTAGAAGGCGAGGAAACCGACGTCGGCCGGCGACGGGAAGGGGGCGGGTTCGGCGTAGTAGAGGACGGTGGAGTAGTAGGTCTGGCCCAGCGCCCACAGCAGCAGGCCCAGGCCCAGCGCGAGCCACGCCCGGCGCTCCTCCCCGACCACCGCCGCCCGCCAGAGAACGCACAGCGCCGCGCCGAGGACGATCGCGTCGTAGACCCAGCGACCAGCCGCATCCTGGAGCGAGGAGTCGCCGAGTTCCCAGAGGATCACCGCGGCGTAGATCGACAACAGGCCTCCGAGGAGGCCGATCGCGGCGAAGGCGATTTTGCGCGACTGATCAGGTCGCTTGGACGATTTGTCCACCCGGATACATCGGCGGCTTTTTTCAATGACTTGAGCCCTACGATGCGCCGTCATGGCGTTTCTCTTCTTCGCCGCGATCGCCCTGATCGGAGCCGCTGTCCACATCCACCGCGCCCCCTGGGTCGCGATCGGGCTCTACGCGACCAGCCGGCGCGACCGCCTCAGTGACCGCCTTTCCGCGGCACCACGTTCTGACTGATCGGGTTCGAGATCCCCGGCCCGAAGTAGGCGTCCCCGGCATACCGCGCCGTGACCGCGTGGACCCCGACGGCCAGCGCCGAGGTACTGAACGTCGCCTTCCCTTCGTTGAGGCTGACCACAGCCAGGGTCGACGCGCCATCTGAGAAGACGACGGCGCCCGTCGACACCGCGACCCGGTCGCCAACGGTGCGACCCTCGCGGTGAACGGTGCTTTGTTCCCTTCCATCGACGGGTTCGGGTTGCTTTTCGCGATTTATATCTATTTATTAGGAACTCTCATGTGAAGGCTGCGCGAACTCGTCCTTCCGCTTGATCAGCAGCCACTGCGGCTTGGCGCCGCTGCGAGTGCGCTGCAGGGCGAAGCCCCCCTCGAGCTTCTCGCCGTGGAGGACGAAGACGGCGTGGCCGCGCTCCAGCGCCTCGGGCCAGGGGACGCGCCCGCCCTGCTCGTAGGTGCCGCGGTCCCAGATGACCACCCTGCCGCCGTCGATCTCTCCCTCGAAGTCGTTGTAGGCGAGCGAGTGGTCCTCGACCTCGATCGCCAGGCGCTTCACCGCCGGGTCCATCGAGGGCCCTTTGGGGACGGCCCAGGAGCGCATCACCCCGTCGACCTCGAGCCGGAGGTCGAAGTGGTGCGCGGTCGCCCAGTGCTCCTGGACGACGAAGACGCCGGCGCTGACGCCGCGGACGGCGAACTGCTCGTGGCCCTCGACCCTGGCCTTCTCGACCTCGACCGCCTCGACCCGCGCCGCCGGCGGGCCCTCTCCGAGGAACTCGACCAGCCCCTCCACGGCTCCCTCAGGTCCCTCGGCGTGGACTAGGACGGTGCCGTCGTCGCCGTTGCGGACCCAGCCGAGAGCGCCGAGCCGCAGTGCTTCCGCAAGCGTCGTTTCGCGGAACCCGACCCCCTGGACCCCGCCCCGGACGACCGCCCGCACCGCCTGCTTAGAATCAGTCACGCCTACAGGGTGCCAATCGGGACGCCTTCTGTTCAGCCACAACAGCACAAGGTAGCCAGGAGGTGCTTCAAGACATTGATCCATCAAGGAAGGCCACCCCGGCCGCCGGTCGCCAACCAGCTCTACGAACTGCTCGAACTGAAGCTTTGACCGAAACGCTCTCCGGAGACCCCACGCTCGAGCTGCCGGAGTTCGACGACCCGCCCGGCGATCCGCTGCCGCTGCTGGAGTGCTGGCTGCGGCTCGCCGACGAACGCGGCGTGCGGGAGCCGCGGGCGCTGGCCCTGGCGACCGCAGATGCGGAGGGACGGCCCTCCAGCCGCATCCTCCTGCTCAAGCAGGTGACGCCCGCCCTTGTCTTCGCCGGCAGCTACGAGAGCCGCAAGGGACGCGACCTCGCCGCCAACCCCCGCGCCGCGGGCACGCTCTACTGGCGCGAGACGCTGCAGCAGGTAACGGTCGAGGGGCCGGTGCGGAAGCTGGGCGAGGAGGAGTCGAATCAGATTTTCAGCGAGCGACCGGCCGACGCTCAAGCGACGACGGTCGCCTCACGGCAGGGCGAGCCGCTCGCGGACCCGGCTGCGCTGCGACGGGCGGCGGACTTCGCCGAGCACCCCCTCCCCCGACCTGCCCGCTGGGGCGGCTGGTGCCTCGATCCCGACCTGGTCGAGTTCTGGCACGGCAGCCCCGACCGCCTCCACCGCCGCCTTCTCTACGTAAAGCGGGACGGCGCCTGGACGCACCGGCGCCTGCAGCCCTAACCTCGCGTGCCGCCGCCGCTGCCGTCGGGCGACCAGCCGGGGCCGCGGAAGAGGTAGCCCACGCGCTCGCGCCAGTTCTTGGCCGCCCGCAGGTCGTGGGCGATCGCGGCGACCTCGTGGAAGGCGACCCTCGTTGGGCGGAAGTAGATGAGGCTGATCGCCTGCCGGGTGAGGATCATCCAGGGCGGGGAGCCGAGCAGCCCCAGCGGCGCCCAGAACGGCAGCGAGGTCATCGGTGTCCAGGTCTGGCGCAGCGCCGTCGAGAGGTTGTAGTGCCGGGAGGGCGTTGATGGCGACGTTGCCGCCGCCCATCGTCAGGCTCGTGCGCGTGTCCGGGGCTCGTAGCCGACGAGGTCGTCGTCGCGCGCGTACCTGAACGAGAGCAGCTCGACCACGAGCAGCAGCACGAACGCCGGGATCGCATAAAGGATCAACTTCCCATGCCGGGAAGCGTAGAGGTCCAGCTAGAGGTAGCCGAGGGGGTCGGTGGGGGCGCCGTTGATGCGGACCTCGAAGTGGAGGTGGGGGCCGGTGCTGTGGCCGGTGTTGCCGCTGTAGCCGATCACTTCGCCCTGGTTGACGCTGGCGCCGGTCGAGACGGCGAAGCTCGACTGGTGGGCGTAGCAGGTGGAGAGCCCGCCGCCGTGGTCGACGCACGTGTAGTTGCCGTAGCCGCCACTTTCGTACTCGGACTGCTCGAGGATCACGGTGCCGTCGGCGGCGGCGCGGATCGGCGTCCCTTCCGGCACGGAGATGTCGATCCCCTCGTGCATCCGCCCCCAGCGGTAGCCGAAGCCGGAGGTGACGGTGCCTTCGACCGGCCAGATGAAGCCGGCGGCGCTCGGCGAGGGCATCGGCCCGGCCGGCAGCGCCACGCCGCCGGTCGCTTCGGCGATTTCCTGGGCGATCTGCGCCCGCAGGTCGGCGGCGATTTCCTCGTGCTCGTCGACGTCGTCTTCGATGCTCTTCAGCGCCCGCCGCCGCTCCGCCCGCGCCGACAGCAGCGCCCCCTCGCGCGACTCAAGGGTCGAGCGGGTCGCTTCCAGCCGCTGCTCCCTGGCGGCGATAGCGTCGCGGGCGTCTTCGATCGTCAGTTTCGCGATCTTTCGCTGCCGCACCAGCTTCTTCGCTTCATCGCGCAGCGAGCGCACCCGCTCCGCCAGCGCCTCGTCGCTTTCGTTGATCGCGTCGAAGTACTCGGTGCGGGCGACCATGTCGCCGTAGTCCTCGGAGCTGAGGATGACTTCGGTGATATCGGTGGTCCCGTAGGTGTAGATCGCGACCAGGCGCTCGCGCAGGTTGGTCAGCGCCCGCTTCAGCCGCCCGCGCAGGGTGGCGAGGCGGTCGAGCGCCTCCTTCAGCTCGGCTTCGGCCTCCTCCAGCTCGGCTTCCTTCGCCGCCAGCTCCGCCTCGGCCGCGGCCTCCTGGTTGCGCAGGGCTGAAACCTGGCCTTCGAGGGCGGAGATTTCCTCGCCCATCGCGGTGATGTCGGAGGTGAGGACGCCTTCTCGTTCTTCGGCCTTGCCGATCTTCTCTTCGACCGCTTCCAGCTTCTCGGAGCTGCTCTTCGCCGGCGCGGTCGTGGCCGCCAGCAGGCAGCTCGCGAGCAGGGCGAGGGTCATCGCCAGGAGCGAGGAAAGCCAGCGCCGGCGCGGTTTTGCGGTCGGATTCGGCATAGCTGCAGGAGAAAGCCGGCAAACGCGCCGGCCCTGACATAAACCGTAGGCGGGTGAATCGACTCGCGCCGGCCGGGAAACCCGCCTGCAACCTCAGTTGCGGACGTACTCGCAGCGCGGCGCCCGGTTGCGGCCGCGGCCGCCGATGCAGCGGTCCTCGCCGCCGCGGCCGTCGAGCCGGTCGGAGCCGCCACGGCCGAGCAGGACGTTAGCGGCGCCGTTGCCGACGAGGACGTCAGGGCCGGGGGAGCCCTCGATCTTCTCGGTGCCGCGGGCGATCCGGCCCGGCGTGCAGGCGCCGACCTCGGGGTCGCTGACCGTGCCGCCGATCCTCGCCTTCACGTGGGTGCCGTCGTTGCGCACGCGGGCGAAGGAGGCGCTGTCGTTCGCGCCGCGACCGCCGGAGAACACGTCGCCCTCGCAGGGCTGACCGCCGATCATCAGGTCGTCTCCCCCGCCCCCGATCATCGTCGCGGCGCCGCTGCCGTGACGCGGGTGGAGGATGTTGACCCCGAACAGCGCATCGTCACCGCCACCGCCTTCGAGCCGGTCCGGGTCGCCGTCGTCGCCGGCGTAGATCGTGTCGCCGCCGCGGCCGCCGCGCAGCCAGTCGCCGCCGGCGCCGCCGTCGATCGTCACCTCGACCTCCGACCGCAGCGAGCGTTCAACCACGATCCGGTCGTCGCCGGCTTCGAGTGAAACGAGGATCGAGCTGACGCGGCCGCCAACCTGTAGCGAGGGGCCGTAGCGGCCGGAGACGTGAAGCCGGCCGTCCCGGAGGCCGACGACGATGTCGTCGGGTCCGTCACCGCCGGAGATCGCGAGGGTGTTGGACCCGCACCGGCTGACCGCCGAAGCGGAGCCGAAGCACTCGTTGCCCGGCCCGCCGATCACAGCCTCGATCCCGACCAGCCGCTCGTTTTCGGCGCCGCTGACACGGCCGCCTTCGAGGTCGACTTCGATCGGTCCACCGGCGCTGCGGTAGGAAGCGGTGTCGTGCACGCCGGGACCGCCGTCGATTCGGTCGCGGCCGATCCCCCCGGCGATCGCATCGAAGCTCCCTCGTCCCCCACGAACGGTGTCGTCCCCCATGCCGCCGTCGACGTCGTCTCTGGCTCCGTCACCGCCGCTGGCGGTGTCGTTGCCGCTCTCACCGGACACGCGGTCGCGGCCGGTGCCACCGCGGACGTCATCGGAGCCGCGGCCTCCAAGGACGAGATCGGCGCCCTTCTTGCCGTTGATCGTGTCCTTGCCACGCCCGCCGTCGATCCGGTCGCGGCCGGCACCGCCGCAGATCATGTCGTTGCCGCGACCGCCGAATATCCGGTTCGGCCCGCCGCCGCCGATGATCACGTCAGGGCCACGGCGGCCGCGGATGACGCGGTCGTTGGAGATGATCGTCCCCTTCCTGCCCGCGCAGGTCGGCCGGCCCGCGTCAGGGGAGCCGGTGAGCGCGAGGTAGAGCGCGGCCGCGAGTAGAACGCCCAGGCCGACGATCGAGATCCGACGCCCACTGACTGCTCCCGTCACGGCCGATCCTCCCTCCGCCCAAATCGAGAAGCCCCTTTTCTCTCCTTACCGGACTACCCGTTCAGGAGCTATCCGCAACCGGCTTCGAACCGCTGAGGCCCGGGTGGACACCTTTGCCGATCGCCTGTTCGTCGACGATCTTCTGCAGCAGGCTGACCAGACGCTTGCGGTCGGCGCTGTTCATGCCCCGGGTCAGCGTTTCCTCGTGCTCCTCGGCGATGCGGCGACCGCGGGTGAGGGCTTTGCGGCCGGGGCGGGTGAGGTAGAGCGCCCGCACCCGCCGGTCGTTCGGCTTCGGCCGCCGCTCGACCAGCCCCCGCTGCTCGAGCTCGTCGACGAGGGCGACCATGCGGCTGGCCGGCACGTCGATCGCCGCCCCGATCGCCTGCTGGGACTGCCCCTCGGCGGCGTCGACCAGGTTGAGGACGCGGAACAGCGGCGGGTTGAGGTCGACCGCGGCGATTTTTTCCGCGAACTGACGCGAGGCGTGGATCCCGACCTGGGAGAGGAGGAAGGCCAGCGTCGAAGGGGCGCGGTCGCCGTTGATACGGTCGCTCATTGTGAGTGGAAGCTTACCCGGTGGTTTCTGCTATGAATCGTTTCGCGCATGAACTATTCCAGTCGTTAAGAATCTTCACAGGAGGGACCCCATGACCCGCCGCCTCTCTCGCCTCGCCGATATCGCCTACCGCCGCCGCGGTCGCATGGTCCTCGCCTGGATCGTCGCCACCGTCGTCCTGATCGGCCTCGGAACCACCTTCGCCGGCGAGTACGAAGCCGACTACAACACCCCCGGCTCGGAGTCGAAGGCGGCCGCCGAGCTGGCCGAACGCGAGTTCGACGGTTACTCGGGGCAGGAAATCTACGTCGTCTGGAAAGATCCCCAGGGGGCCGACAGCCCCGCCGCGAAGCAGGGGATAAACGATTTCTTCGCCACCGCCGAAGCGATCCCCCACGTCGAGGAACGGGCGCCGGTCCGCGTCTCCGACGACGGCACGATCGCGACGACGACGCTGCCGCTGACCATCCCCGGCTGGGAGGTTCCGAAGGAGGACGGCGAAAAGCTCGTCGAGGCGGCTGAATCGAACAGCGGCGACGGGCTCGAAATCAAGCTCGGCGGCGACCCGATCTACCGCGCCCAGGAAGGCGAGAGCGCCGAGATGTACGGCCTTCTCGCCGCCGCGATCGTCCTCGTGATCGCCTTCGGTTCGCTGGTCGCCGCCGGCCTGCCGCTGATCGTCGCCCTCTTCGGCCTCGGCATCACCTCCGGCGGACTGATCGTCCTCCTCGCCAACGTGATCGACGTCCCCGACTGGACCCTCGCCGTCTCCGGCCTGATCGGAATCGGCGTCGGCATCGACTACGCGCTGCTGGTCCTGACCCGGTTCCGGACCGCGATCAAGAGCGGCAAGGACCGGCACGACGCCGTCGTCGAGGCGGTCACGACCGCCGGGCGCAGCGTCATCATCGCCGGCAGCACCGTCGTCATCGCCGTCCTCGGCCTCTTCCTCACCGGCCTCCCCTACATGTACGGGGTCGCGATCTCCGCCTCCTTTGCGGTGCTCGTGGTGATGCTCGCTTCGATCACGCTGCTGCCGGCGCTGCTCTCCTACCTGGGGCCGCGGGTCGACAGGCTGCGGATCCCCCTCCTCGGTCGCAACCTCGACCGCAGCCCCGAAGAAGACGGCCACTCGCCGGCCGCCCGCTGGAGCCACTGGATCCAGCAACGCCCCTGGCCGGCGGCGCTCGTCGCCGGGGCGATCCTGCTGGCGCTGGCGGCACCGGCGCTGGGCATGCGGCTCGGCTTCCCCGACGCCGGCAACGACCCCGAGGACACGATGACCCGCCAGTCCTACGACCTGATCAGCGAGGGCTTCGGCCCCGGCGCCAACGGCCCGATCGTGATCGCCGCCGAAGTGCCCGACCAGGCCGGGAAGGCCGCGGTCGCCGACCTCGCCGCCGATCTCCGCGAGGAGGAAGGGGTCGACTTCGTCGCGCCGCCCAACTTCAACTCGCAGGGCACGGCTGCGCTCGTCACCGCGGTCCCGACCACCTCACCGCAGGACGAGGCGACGACCGAGCTGGTCGAACGCATGCGCGACGAGGTCGTCCCGGGAGCGCTGCAGGGCAGCGGCGTCACCGCCTACATCGGCGGCATCACCCCCGCCTTGGAGGACCAGAGCGTCTACATCACCGATCGCATGCCGCTCTTCATCGCGGCCGTGGTCGGGCTCTCGTTCCTGCTCCTGCTCCTCGCCTTCCACTCGCCGCTGATCTCGCTCAAGGCCGGGATCATGAACCTGCTCTCGGTCTGCGCCGCCTACGGCGTCATGACCCTGGTCGCCCAGGGCGGCGCGGTCGGCGAACTGATCGGGATCGACCACGAAGTCCCGATCGCGCCGTTCATGCCGGTGATGATGTTCGCGATCCTCTTCGGCCTCTCGATGGACTACGAGGTATTCCTGATCTCGCGGATCCGCGAGGAGTACCTGAAGGACGGCGACACCCGGCGCGCGGTCGCCGACGGACTGGCGAAGACGGCCCGGGTGATCACCGCGGCGGCGGCGATCATGGTCGTCGTCTTCCTCGCCTTCGTCGCCTCGCCCGAAGTCTTCCTCAAGCTCTTCGGGATCGGGCTGGCGGCGGCGATCTTCCTCGACGCGACCCTGGTGCGGATGGTCCTGGTGCCGGCGGTGATGCAGCTGCTCGGCGAGCGCAACTGGTGGATTCCCGACTGGCTGGAGCGGATCCTCCCCCGGATCGAGGTCGAGCGGGGCGCGCCGGGAGTGGCGACGGAAAGCAGCTAAAAGCGCAGGCCGCTTACGCGGCCTGCCGGGCCGCCAGCTCGGCCGCCGGGTCCGGGTACGCGAAGGTGCTGAAGCCGAGCCAGTCGGGCAGGCTTCGCACCAGGTGCTCGGGCCCGGTCACCCGCAGCTGCTTCGCCCGCATCGCCGCCCCCAGCTCCCTCTTCCCCACCCAGACCTCGGCCAGAGCCCGCGCTTCGGCGTCGACCTGGAGGTCAACGCCGAAGCCGGGGTCGGTGAAGCAGAGGTCGGCGTTGGAGGAATGGGCGACGAGCCACCAGGCCCGCTTGCCCTCCTCGGCGTCGCGGAAGCGGAAGAAGACGACGACCTGCTCCTGCGGCAGCTTCCCGAGCTTGACGCTGCGCCGCAGGTCCCACATCAGGAGCGCCGGGTCGGCCTCCTCGGCGCTGATCTCGCGCTTCAGGTGTTCGCGGCTCCAGGTTCCAAGCGAGACGACGAGCGGCCCGAGCGCTTCGCCCGCCGGGGTCAGCCGGTAGGCGTACCCGCGCTCCGCTTTCAGCGGTTCGCGGGTGAGCAGCTCTGAGCGCTCCAACTCCCGCAGCCGTTTACTCAGCAGCGACGAAGACATCCGCGGCACCCCGCGCTGGATCTCGTTGAAGCGGGTGCTGCCCATCAAGAGCTCACGCAGCACCAGCAGGGTCCAGCGCTCGGTCAGCACCTCCGCCGCCTGCGCGACCGGGCAGAACTGTCCGTAGCTCTCCGGCATCCGAAATCGAGTCTACGCGCCTAACTGCAGATCTTGAAGTTGATCCGTCCCTTCCCCGGGCGTAGAAAAGGATCAACACCCAATCCAAATGAAGGAGATCCAGCAGTGACCCCCAGCACCGATACCCAGAGCCCGCCCCCGGAGCTGCGACGGAAACACCGCGCGATGTGGGCCTCCGGCGACTATCCCTCGATGGTTGAGACCTTCCTCCTGCCGCTGGGACCGCGGCTGGTCGAGGCCTGCGGCATCGGCCCCGGCGACCGCGTCCTCGACGTCGCCGCCGGCACCGGCAACGCCTCGATCCCGGCCGCGCAGGCGGGCGCCGAGGTCGTCGCCAGCGACCTCACCCCCGAGCTCTTCGACGCCGGCCGCGCCCGCGCCGAAGCCGAGGGGGTCGAGCTGGAGTGGGTCGAGGCCGACGCCCACGACCTTCCCTTCGAGGACGAAAGCTTCGACGTCGTCATCTCCTCGATCGGGGTGATGTTCGCGCCGTTCCACCAGAAGGCCGCCGACGAGCTGGCCCGGGTCTGCAGGCCGGACGGGCGGATCGCCCTGCTGAGCTGGACGCCGGAGGGGATGATCGGCGGGCTCTTCCGCGAGATGGGGCAGTTCATGCCTCCCCCTCCCCCGGGCGCGCAGCCGCCGCCGCTGTGGGGCGGCGAGGACCACCTGCGGGAGCTGCTCGGCGACCGGGTCGAGCTGGAGACGGTCGAAAAAGGCGAGCTGGAAGTAACCGCCTTCGAGCGCCCCGACGACTACGGCGAGCACTTCAAGCAGCGCTACGGGCCGACGATCGCCGCCCGCGCCAACGCCGGGAAAGAGGGGCGGGCGGAGGAGTTCGACCGCGTGCTGAGCGAGTTCTGCGCCGAGTGGAACCGGGGCGGCGCCGAGGACGCGCGCTTCCAGATGGAGTACCTGCTGACCGTGGGGCGGAAGCGCTGATGGGCGGGCGGCGCGACAGCTACGACGCGGTCGTCGTCGGCGCTCGCGTCGCCGGCACGCCGGCGGCTACGCGGTTGGCGGAGCAGGGCTGGAAGGTCCTGCTCCTCGACCGCGAACCGCCCCCGGCCGACACCCTCTCGACCCACGCCCTGTTCCCGAACACGCTGGCGCGCCTGGCGGAACTGGGGGCGCTGGAGCGGATCGAAAGGGAGCACCGCATCAACCTGGTCGAGTACGCGATCCGCACCTTCGGCCACGAGGCCGTCGGCCGCTTCTCCCCGATCGGCGGCTTCGACCGGATGGCGGTGATCACCCGGCCGGTGCTCGACCCGGCGCTGCTCGAGGCGGCGGTCGACGCCGGAGCCGAGACGCGCTTCGGCGAGAAGGTCACCGGTCTGCTGGGCGCCGGCAGCGAGGAGGACCCGGCGCGTGGCGTCGTGTTGGAGAGCGGCGAGGAGATCGAGGCGCGCTGGGTGCTCGGTGCCGACGGCCGCGTCTCCACCGTCGCCCGCCTGCTGAGGCTGGAGAAGGAACGGGAGATGCGGGCCGAGCTGGCCTTCATGTTCACCTACTGGCGTGGCCTCCCCGAGAGCGACCAGTTCAAAATCGACGTGATCGAGGAGGGCTCGCTGGTCTGGTCGCCGATGGAGGACGATCTCTCGATCCTGATCCTCGGCCTCGACCCGCTGCTGACCCGCGGCAACCCCGACGAGAAGCAGCGCACCTTCATCGAGATGCTGGACCACTACCGCGACGGGTTCGACCCGGCGTGGCTGCGGCACGCCGAGCAGCTCGGCGGCGTCCGCGTCGCCCCGGAGACGATGCTGCGCGGTTTCTTCCGCCAGGCCACCGGCCCCGGCTGGGCGCTGATCGGCGACGCCGGCCACTTCAAGAACCCCAGCACGGCACAGGGAATCTCCGACGCGATCGAGCAGTCCCTCCACGTCGCCGCCGAACTCACCGGCCCGGAAGAGTCCCTCGCCGGCTACGAGGCCTACCGCGACGAACGCGCCCGCGAGCACTATGAGTGGTCCTTCGACTTCGCCCGCTTCGCCAGGCCCGAGACCGCGGAGCCGATCTTCCGCGGCCTCGTCGCCGACCCGCGGGCCGGCCAGGACCTTCGCGACGCGCTCAGCCGCCAGCTGCGGCCGAAAGAGGACGTGTTCACCAGGGAGCGGCTGGGACGCTGGTTCTCTGCTGCTGCTTCTCTTGCTTGACGATTTTTTATTTAGACGATTAAACGTCTAATCGTCTACACTCGGAGTCGATGATCTTCAGGACTCCCCACATAACGCCAGATCTGCAGGAGAAGTTGAAGGAGTTGGATGCGCTGCGGGCCAGACTCGGCACCGAGGTGAGGACGCGGAGCCGCTGGCTCGGGTCGCTGCGGCGCCAGGTCCGGGCCAGCTCCATCGGCAGCTCAACGTCGATCGAGGGATTCACCGTCTCCCCCACGGAGGCGTTGGCCCTGACCAGCGGCCGGAAAATCGCCGACCAGGACGATGAAGACCGGCAGGCGGTCGCCTCCTACGCGCGAGCGATGGACCACGTCGGGACGATGGCGGTGGATCCATGCTTCCGCTGGCTCGACCGGGTCATCCTCGACCTTCATTTCGAAACCTGCCACTTCCAGCGCGACAAGGATCCCGGCCTGTGGCGGACCGGTCCCATCGGGGTTACCGGCGCCGATGGATCGCTCGAGTACCGCGGGCCCTCCGGCGACGACGTGGTCCGGCTCATGGATGAGGTCGTCAAAGGGCTGGCTCATGAAGACCGGACCGTGCACATCGTGGTGAAGGCGGCGATGGCCCACCTGAACGTGATCTCGGTTCATCCCTTCCGCGACGGCAACGGCAGGATCTCACGGATCGTGCAATCTCTGGTCCTCGCCCGCAGTGGCCTGGGCTCCCCCGAGTTCTTCTCGATCGAGGACTACCTCGGCAGTCACACGCAGGAGTACTACGCGGCCCTGCGGGAGACGCAGGGCGGGAGCTACCAGCCACAGCGGGACGCGACCGGCTGGGTGACCTTCTGCCTGGATGCCCACCTGGTACAGGCGCGTCAGCGGCTTCGGCAGATTGAGCGAGCGGCAGCTCGCTGGGAGCTGCTCGAAGACCTTGCCGAGCGGCGCGGCTGGCCCGACCGCATGGTGATCGGCTTGGAGCAAAGCCTCTCGGGAGGCACCGATCGGAGTCGTTACGCGGAGGAGGCCGGGGTCTCCCCCGCCACCGCAAGCGCAGACCTGCGCCGCCTCCTCGACGCCGGGATGATCGAGCAGCGAGGTCGCGCCAGGAGCATCAGCTACCTGGCAAGCGAGGGGTTGCGGAGCCTGGCGGGCGCGGTGCCTACCGCCGCGGAGTAAACCCGCGCAGCCGCAGCGAGTTCGTCACCACGAAGACGCTGGAGAAGGCCATCGCGGCGCCGGCGATCAGCGGGTTGAGGAAGCCCGCGGCAGCGAGGGGCAGGGCGGCGACGTTGTAGGCGAAGGCCCAGAAGAGGTTGCCCTTGATCGTCGTCAGGGTGCGCCGGGAGAGACGGATGGCGTCGGCGACGGCGCGGGGGTCACCGGAGACCAGGGTGATGTCGGAGGCCTCGATCGCGACGTCGGTGCCGGTGCCGATCGCGAGGCCGAGGTCGGCCCGGGCCAGCGCCGGGGCGTCGTTGACGCCGTCGCCGACCATCGCCACGATCCGGCCTTCGCCTTGGAGGCGCTCGACCACGGCCGCCTTCTCGGCCGGCAGCACCTCGGCGATCACCTCCCCGATCCCGACCTCGGCCGCAACCGCCTTCGCCGTCGCCTCGTTGTCGCCGGTCAGCAGCACCGGCCGCAGCTCCAGCTCCCGCAACGCCACGATCGCCTCGCGGCTCGTCGGCTTGACGGTGTCGGCGACGACGATGAGGCCCTTCACCTCCTCGTCCCAGCCAACTGCGATCGCGGTCTGCCCATGCGCTTCCGCCTCGCCCCGCGCCATCTCAAGCTCCACAGGAAGGGCGTGGCGCTTTTGTTCGGCTATGCCGAACAAAGTCGACAGGTCACGACCTACCATCACCGAACGGCCGCCAACTACCCCGCTCACCCCCACGCCCGGCTCGTTGACGAAATCCTCGACCGCGGGCAGTAACACGAACTCCTCCTTCGCCCGCGCCACGATCGCGGCGGCGATCGGGTGCTCGGAGGCGTCCTCGACCGCACCTGCAAACCGCAGAACCTCCAACTCCTCGACTCCCGGTGCCGCATGGATCCCGAGGACCGCCATCTCGCCGCTGGTCACGGTCCCGGTCTTGTCGAGGACGACGGTGTCGATCCGCCGCGTCGACTCCAGCACTTCCGGGCCCTTGATCCGGAGCCCGAGCTGGGCGCCGCGGCCGGTCCCGACCAGGAGCGCCGTCGGCGTCGCCAGGCCCAGCGCGCAGGGGCAGGCGATGATCAGGACCGCGACGGCGGCGGTGAAGGCGAAGGCGGCGCCGGCGCCATTGCCGAGCCAGAAGCCGAGGGTGCCGACGGCGAGCGCGATCACGATCGGGACGAAGACGGCGCTGACCTGGTCGGCGAGGCGCTGCACCGGCGCCTTGCCCGACTGCGCCGCGGTGACGAGGCGGGCGATCTGGGCGAGCGCCGTCTCCTCGCCGATGCGGGTGGCGCGGACGACGAGGCGGCCGCCGACGTTGACCGTCGCGCCGACGACCTCGTCGCCCGGACCGACCTCGACCGGCACCGACTCGCCGGTGACCAGCGACTGGTTGACCGCCGAGCTCCCGCTCTCGACGACGCCGTCGGTGGCGACCTTCTCCCCCGGCCGGACGACGAAGCGGTCGCCCGCCTTCAGCTCCTCGACCGGCACCCGGCGCTCCGACCCGTCCTCGTCGAGCAGCGCCACCTCCTTGGCGCCGAGGTCGAGGAGCGCCTCCAGCGCCGCCCCGGCCCGCCGCTTCGCCCGCGCCTCGAAATAGCGACCGGCGAGGATGAAGGTGGTGACGACGGCGGCGACCTCGAGGTAGATCTCCTCGGCGCCGGCGCCGCGCTCGGTGACCAGTTCGAAGGGCATCTTCATCCCCGGCATCCCGGCGTCGCCGATGAAGAGCGCGTAGAGCGACCAGCCGAGGGCGGCGAGGGTACCGAGGGAGATCAGCGTGTCCATCGTCGCGGCGCCGTGGCGGAGGTTCTGCCAGGCGGCCTTGTGGAACGGCCAGCCGGCCCACAGCACCACCGGCGTCGCCAGCTGCAGCGAGAGCCACTGCCAGTTCTCGAACTGCAGCGGCTCGATCATCGCCAGCAACAGGACCGGCAGCGAGAAGGCGGCGGCGAAAATCAGCCGGCGATGGAGGTCGTCGGTCGGATCGGCTTCCTCCGGCGCACCCCCCTCGGCTTCAGCGCTCGGCAGCGAGGCCGAGTAGCCGACGCTTTCCACCGCCCCGAGCAGCTGCTCGGGCTCGACCTGGCTGGAGTCGAACTCGACCGTCGCCCGCCCGGTCGCGAAGTTGACCGTCGCCTCGACCCCGTCGAGCCGGTTGAGGCTCTTCTCAACCCGGCCGGCGCAGGAGGAGCAGGTCATGCCCTCGATCGGCAAATCCAGCCGCTCCGCTTTCTCGTGTTCGACCGCTTGGCTCATCGCGGCACCACCACCGTGAACTCGGCCGTCCTGACGCCGCCCTGGTGCTTGAACTGTAGGTAGAGGCGGTAGCGGCCGGCGGTCGGGAAGGTGGCCTCGAAGGCGATCTCCTCGGCGGCGACCTCGTGACCCTCCTCCGGGTGGACGTGGAGGAAGGCGAGGTCGCCTTCCCGCAGCGCCACCAGGTGACCCTTGGCGCCGAGGTAGGGCTGCAGGCCCTCGACCGGATGGCCGTCCCTGCCGACCGTAAAGGCGAGCGAATCCGGCTCGCCCGCCATCGCCTCGCCGGCCTGCAGGCGCACCTCGTAGCCGTCCGTCTCATCGACCGCCTGCGGAGCCGGGAACGGCCGCGCCTCGAATTCACCACCGGAGACGAAGATGTCGCTTGCCAGGGTCTGCTGCCCGCCGTCAACCGAGAAGTCGGCGAAGGCGCGGTAGACGCCGGCCTCGTCGAACTCGATCGGGACCGTCCACGTCCCCGCCGCGTCCATCTCCGGGTGCAGGTGACGGAACCCGGCGCCGTCGCGGCGGACGAGGATCAGGTGCAGGCGCCGCTCGTGCAGCTCGTCGAACTCGGTCACCAGGGCTCCCGTCTCATCCTCGATCGAGAAGCGCAGCTCGCGGGCCCGCCCCCGCTCCAGCCGGGTCGGGCTCATCCGCAGCGTGTAGCCGTCGGCGGAGACCCCAAGGCCTGCCGGCTCGTGCGCGGTCACTCCGTGCGTCTCCTGCTCTGCGGTGTGAGTAGCCATCGTCTCCTCCGTTCCGCCCTCCGTCCCGGCCGGCTCGACCAGCGAGCCGATGGCAGCGGCAGCGCCGAAGACAACGGCGAGACCGACAACGAAAAGCGAGATTTTATGATACGGGTGGGGGGTATTCATGCAGCGACTTTAGCACATACCCAGAGGGGGTATAATCTTATCGGCGT
>JBIOVP010000045.1:0-22571 GCA_044867815.1 Solirubrobacterales bacterium
GAGGGCGAGCGACCCCCGTCCCCAGGTTCCGGTCCTTCAGGCGAGGGGCCTGTGGGTCGAGCTGGATCCCGGAGAAGTCCCGCGCGACGTGCTGAAGGGCGTGGAGCTGACGGTGCGTCGAGGCGAACGGGTGGCGCTGATGGGGCGCAACGGAGCGGGCAAGAGCACGCTGCTAAGGACGGCGGCGGGGCTGCACGAGCCGGTCGCGGGGAGGCTCTCGGTGGAGTCAATCGCCCTCCTGGCTCAAAACCCCGGCGACTACCTCGTCCGTGAGCGCGCGGGGGATGAGCTGCCGGGAGAGCAGGGGATGGCGGCAATGCGAGCGGTGGGCCTCGAGGACAAGGTCGACGCCGACCCGCGCGATCTCTCCGGCGGCGAGCGGCAGCGCCTCGCCCTCGCGATCGCCCTGGCAGGCCGCATGGAAGGCGAGCAGCTGCCCGGCCTCGTCGCCCTTGACGAGCCGACCCGCGGCATGGACCACGCGCGCAAAGGCGAGCTCGTCAACCTGATTGACCGGCTATCCGGCAAAGGCGCCTTGGCGTCCCAGGGGTTCACAAAAGCGCCTGGCGGCGCCGCGGTCGTCGTCGCCACCCATGACGTCGAGTTCGCCTCCGAGTTCGCCGATCGCGTCGTCCTGCTCGGCGACGGCGTCGTCATCGCCGACGGGCCGATGGCCGAGATCCTCTCCGGCGGCTGGTACTTCGCCACCGAGGTGGCGCGCGTGCTCGACCTGCCGGGCGTCGTCACCCCCGAGCAGGGCGCCGCGGTGCTGCGGGAGGAGGGACCATGACTTGGGAGGTCGCCAGCTTCCTCGTCATCGGCATGGTCATCCTCGCCGGCTTCGCCTGGTACGAGCGCTCGCGCCCGCCGGCGCAGGTGGTGGCGCTGGTCGCTGCCCTGGCCGCCCTGGCGATCGCCGGCCGCATCGCCTTCGCCGCCTTCCCCAACGTCAAGCCGACGACCGACATCGTCATCTTCGCCGGCTATGCCCTCGGCGGCGCCCCCGGCTTCGCCGTCGGCGCCCTCGCCGCCCTCGTCTCCAACTTCTGGTTCGGCCAGGGCCCGTGGACGCCGTGGCAGATGGCGGGATGGGGGTTGTGCGGGGTTCTCGGCGCCCTGCTGGCCCTGGGAACCCGCAACGCCGGCCGCCTCGCCCTTGCCGCAACTTGTGGTTTTGCTGGCATTTTGTACGGCGCTCTGCTGAACTTCTCCCTGATGGCGACGTACGGTGGGGACCTATCGTGGCGGCATTTCCTCGTGCTCGAGGGGCGGGCGATCCCGTTCGAAATCGCGCATGTGCTGGGGAACGTCGTCCTCGCGCTGGTCGCCGGCCCGGCGATGGTGAGGATGCTGGTGCGCTTCCGCCAGCGCTTCGAGTGGGAGCGCGGCGCCCCCGCCGCCGCCTCGCCACGGCGTCAGGGTCCTCTCGGCGGCGCGCTCCGCAGCGGTGGCGCCGCGGCCTTCCTGCTCCTCGCGCTCGTGGCCCTCGCGCCGACGCCGGCGCAGGCTTCCTCCGTCACGCAGGCCGCCGACTACCTCGAGTCGGTGCAGAACGCCGACGGCGGCTTCGGCCCCTCGGCCAGCGACGAATCCGGGACCGCGACCACCTGCTGGGTGATGCTGGGACTGGAGGCCGCCGGCCGTAACCCGCTCGACGTCACCTCGACGAAAGGGAAGACGCCGGTCGACTTCCTGCGCAGGGAAATCGACTCCGTGAACAGCCCCGGGGACCTCGCCCGCACGATCCTCGCGCTGGAGGGGGCGGGCGTGGACCCGCGCGGCTTCGCCGACCACAACCTGGTCGCCGAGCTGCTGAACAGCCGGCGTGAGAACGGCTCCTACCACGGCTGGCCCAACTCGACCGCCTTCGCCGTGATCGCCCTCCGCGCCGCCGGTATCGAGGGCGTGCAGAAGTCGCTCGACTGGCTGCGCAAGGTCCAGAACGAGGACGGCGGCTGGGGCGACAACCCCGACTCTCCCAGTACCACCGACGGAACCGGCGCCGTCATGCAGGCGCTCTCCCCCGACTCCAAAGCCGCCGGTCACGGCCTCTTCTACCTGCGCCATCAGGCCCAGAAGAAGGGGGGCGGCTTCCCGCTCGGCGGCAACGGCGCCGTCAACACGATGTCGACGGCCTGGGCGATCCAGGGGATCCTCGCCGTCGGCGGCAACCCCGACTCCTTCCGGCGCGGCAGCGTCAGCGCTCCCGAGTACCTCGCCCACAACCAGCGTGCGGACGGCTCCTACCGCTACGCCAACCCGGACCAGACCGCCTCCGAGGTCGCCAACCAGACGCCGGTCTGGGTGACCGGGCAGGTCCTGGTCGCCGCCGCCGGCAGGTACTACCCGATCGCCGCGCCGCCACGGGCACCGGAGCCGAAGGCGAAACCGAGCTCCTCGGGAGGCGTCTCGCCGTCGCTGAGCCTGCCGCCACCCAGCACCGGTTCCGCCCCCTCCGCCTCGGACCTGAAGCAGTTCTTCGACAACAACAAAGGGGGCGCCGCGGGCAAGCCGTCTCCGTCGGGCGGAGGCGGGGGTAAAGGCGCCGGCGCCCTGCCGGAATTCCCCGCCGCCGCCGCCGGGGCGGTCCCCGAGGGAGACCTGGGCACCTTCCCCGACACCTCCGGTGCCGAGGCCTCGGGCGAGCCCGCCGCGGAGACCAGCGAAGGCGACTCGAGCAGCGCCACCGCCGGGGCGATCCTCCTCGGCCTGCTCGCCGGCTGCGTCCTCTTCGGCGCCGGCCTCGCCGGCCGCCGCGGCTGGATGCGCTGGCGCTACGGCCTCTAGTCGTAGGCCCCTGGCTATACCCTCGACGGATGGATGTCGAGACCGCGATCCGCACCCGCCGCACCCACAAGGCCTTCGGGCCCGAGCCGCTGCCGCGGGAGCAGGTCGACGAGCTGCTGGAGCTGGCGAGCTGGGCGCCGAACCACAACCTCACGGTCCCCTGGCGCTTCCGGGTGATCGGGCCGGAGACGCTGCGGCGGCTGAAGGAGGTCGCCGGGCCGGAAGGGGCGACGAAGCTCGACCGCGCCCCGACCCTGGTCGTCGTCTCCTGCGCCCTCAGCGGCGATCCCGTCGAAGAGGAAGAGGACCTGCACGCGACCGCCGCCGCCTCCTACATCGTCCTCCTGGCCGCCCACGCCCGCGGCTTCGCCGGCTACTGGCGCACCCCCGGCATCCTCCGTGGCGCCGAGGGCCGCGCCGCCGTCGGCCTACCCGAGGGGGAGCGCTTCGTCGGCCTCCTCCACCTCGGCCACCCGCGCCAGGAGAAGCCGCCGCCCGAGCGCCCCGGCGCCAACCGCACGATCTCCTATCTCGACTGAATGACCATCGGCCCGAAAACCTGCCCCGACTGATGCTGACCCGCGCCCGCGCCATCGAGGAGATCGCCGGCAGGCACTTCGAGGTGGTGGTGATCGGCGGCGGCATCACCGGCGCCGGCGTCGCCCTCGACGCCGCCTCGCGCGGCTACTCGGTCGCCCTGCTGGAGCGCGGCGACTACGCCGTCGGCACCTCCAGCCGCTCCTCGAAGATGGTCCACGGCGGCCTCCGCTACCTGCAGAACTTCGACCTCGGCCTGGTCCGCGAGGCGCTGCTGGAGCGGCAGCTGATGGTCCGCCTGGCGCCGCACCTGGTCTACCCGACGCCGTTCCTCGTCGCCGCCCTCGGCGAGGAGCGCCGCGACCGCAAACTCGGCCTCGGGCTGAACATGTACGACGTGATGGCGACCAGCCGCGCCGGTCGCAGACGGCGCCCGCGCCACTCAAGCGAGATCGAAGGTGATGACTACTACTGGTCCCCCGACCGCCACCGCACGATCGACGGCGACGAGGTCCTCGATCTGGTGCCGGCGCTGGCCCCGCGCGAACCCCACGACGCCTACCTCTTCTACGACTGCCAGACCGACGACGTCCGCCTCGTCCTCACCATCCTCGGCGAGGCCGAGCGCTTCGGCGCGGTGATGCTGAACGGGGCGGAGGTGACCGAGGTCCTCTCCGCCAACGGCAAGGCGACCGGCGTCGCCTTCGTCGAGGAGGCCTCCGGGGAGCGGATCGAGGTGGGCGCCGACCACGTCGTCAACGCCACCGGCGTCTTCGCCGACGGGATCCGGCCCGAGGAGCTGCTGGGGGAGGAGGACGTGCCGCGGATCGCCCCCAGCCGAGGGACGCACCTCCTGATCGACCAGGAGCAGCTGTCGATGGGCGGGGCCGCCTGCATCGTCCCCGCCGGCGAAGGGCGGATGATCTTCTCGCTGCCCTGGTACGGGCGCACCCTGGTCGGCACCACCGACAACGACTTCGACGGCGACATCACACACCCGCGACCGGCCGCGGACGATGTCGCCTACCTGCTCGACGCGGTCAACGAGTTCTTCGGGACCGCGATCGGCGAGGGCGATCTGGTCGGCGCCTACGCGGGGGTGCGGCCGCTGATCTCCACCGGCGACCCGCGCAAGTCGGTCGACATCTCCCGCAAAGCCGAGCTGTACGAGACCTCCTCGGGGATGCTGACGATCACCGGCGGCAAGCTCACCACCTGGCGGCGGATGGCGAAGCAGACGGTCGACCGCCTGGTCGAGCGCGAGGGCCGCGAGGCTCCCTGCCACACGCACGAGATCCCGCTGGGGATGGAGGCGCGCCCGGAGGACCTGGAGGCGCCGGCGGGGATGGGGGAGGAGGCGGTCGAGCAGCTCGCCTTCCGCTACGGGCACGCGGCGCGCCGGGTGCTGGAGATCGCCCGCTCCGACCGGAAGCTTGCCGAGCCGATCGTCCCCGGCCGTCCCGACCTGCTGGCCGAGGTGGTGCTGGCGGCCCGCTCCGAGCAGGCGCGCAGCGTCGCCGACGTGCTCCTGCGCCGCACCCGGCTGGGGATCCTCGCGGCGCCACAGCTGCGTACGGCGAAGGCGGTCCGCCCGGTCGCCGACGCGCTGGGGGCGGAGTTGGGCTGGGGGCGGCGGCAGCGCTCGCGCGAGGCCGAGGCCTGGCTCGCGGTCGCCGCCGAAGAGGGCACCGACCCCGCCGCGACGCCCGGGCGGTCGCCCGCCGGGTCGGTTGAATAGTCTGCGGCCTCGATGAACAAGGCTGAGCTGGAGAAAAAGTCCCTGTCCGACCTGCACGCGCTGGCCGCCGAGGCCGGCGTCGAGAGGTACCGGATGCTGAGCAAAGGCGAGCTGGTGGAGCGGCTCGCCGACGGCAACGGCAACGGCGTGTCCGGGAGTGCGACCGCCGAGCGGGCGGAGCGTGGC
Source organism: Solirubrobacterales bacterium (assembly GCA_044867815.1). Lineage (GTDB taxonomy): Bacteria > Actinomycetota > Thermoleophilia > Solirubrobacterales > 70-9 > VAYN01. The sequence goes on from JBIOVP010000045.1 coordinate 5,249, forward strand.
GGCGGGGGAGGCGAGCGCAGCGAGCGATCGCGGCGCCGTCGACGCAGCCGTCGCACCGGCTCATCCGCCGTCTCCGATGAGATCGAGGCGGGGGAGGCCGCCGGGAAGCCCCGCGAGTGGCGCGACCGTCCCGAGAAGGCTCCCGAGCGCGAACCCGCCCCCGAGCCGGTCTCCTCGACGCCGGAATCCGCCGCCGAGCCGGCGCGCCCGCGCCGTCGGCGTCGCCGCCGCTTCGGCCGCCGCGGCAGGCAGGGCGTCACCCTGCAGGGGCTGCTACTGCCGCCGGAGGCCGGCCGCCAGGCGCTCGTCTTTGCCGAGACCCGCGAGGGCTGCACGGCGCTGCTGCGCAGCGTCGCCGCCGATCTTGCCGCCGACAGCAAGGGTCCCGATCCGGTCGCCCTGTTGATCGACCCCGGTCCCGAGGAACTGGCCGACTGGAAGCGGGAGGCCCCGCAGGCGGAGATCGTCTCCGCCGGACAGCCGCGCCACGCCAGCGACGCCCTCGCCCAGGCGGCGGCCCGAGCCGGACGAGGCGAAGACGTGATCCTCCTCGTCGACTCCCTCACCCGTCTCGGCGAGGCCCACGGCGACCCCGAGGCCGCGAAGGAGTTCTTCGACGCCGGCCGCGCCCAGGGCGCTCAGGGTGGCGGTTCTCTCACCATCATCGCCGCCCTCGAGCGCACTTCCTGAGACGCTCGGGTTGGGGCCGGGTAGGTCCCGGAACGTCTTGTACTTTTTCGGCGTCCGCAATCTCGGACGGCCGTGGCGATGATCGAAAAAGTTAAGTGCAGGGACCTACCCGGCCCCTCCACTCAACGCCTATAGGCGATGCGCCGCCAGGACGGCTCCTTCGACAGCTCGATCAGCTCGTCGCTGCGGTCCGGCTGCACGTAGCCGAAGGTCTGGGTGCGCTCGTCGAAGACGACGTCCAGCTCGCCCTCCTTGACCCGCTGGTCGAGCCAGGCGCCGCGGAAGACGAGGCGGCGGATCCAGTGGACGAGGCTGCGGTTGGAAGGGCCGACGAGGTCTTCCCAGTTCTCGTTGATGTGCTCGCCGAGGCGCGAGCTGGGCTCGGCGATCTCGCCGCTGACCGCGAGGTCGAGGAGGTCATCGAGCTCCTCGGAGCTGAGCCCCTGGTCGACGAAGCGGAGCTTCACCGCCGCCTGCTCGACCCGCTGCGCAAAGTCCTCCTCGTTGAAGGCGAAGCGGAGCTCGCCGTACTCCAGCACGTAGTCGGAGCCGGACTCGTAATTCCCTCTGCGGGTCGTCTTCTTGTCCATGAGTTGAAGCCAGTCCGCTGACGCAAGCCCGGCGTCAGCAGATCCATGATCTTGCCGATCATCGTAGAGACGTGCCGGCTCGGGGCTGTGCCTGAACGCGCGGTTGCACCTTGGCGACGAGATTGCATTTCTTGAGTCCGGAATCGGGTAGAAGCTGGGGTCGGACGCCGTGATCGACCTCCACTGCCACATCCTCGACGCGATCGACGACGGGGCGCGCGACGCCGACGACAGCGTCGCGATGGCCCGCCAGGCGGAGGCCGACGGGATCGAAGCGGTCTGCGCGACCCCGCACATCCGCCACGACCACGACGTCCGGATCGAGGAACTGGCGGCGCGGGTGCGGGGGTTGAACGAGCGGCTGGAGCGGGAACTGGTGGCGGTGCGGATCCTCCAGGGGGGCGAGGTGGCGGAGGCGGCGCTGGAGGGGCTGGGCGAGGAGGAGTTGGCGCTCCTCGCGCTCGGGAGCGGCAGGTGGATCCTGCTGGAGCCGGCGCCCGGCCCGCTCGACGCCAGCCTGCTGCGGCGGGTCGGGCACCTTGCCGAGCGCGGCTACCGGACGATCGTCGCCCACCCCGAGCGCCACCTCTCCGCCGACATGTTCGAGCGGATGGCGGCGCTGGTGGCGGAGGGAGCGCTGATCCAGGCCACCGCCGACTTCTTTCTGCGGGAGAACATGGCGAAGGGGATGCTGGCGATGGCGGAGAAGGGTCTCGTCCACGTCCTCAGCAGCGACGCCCACACGGTGCTCGGCGGCCGGCCGGTGCGGATCTCCCCGGCGCTCGAGCGCCTGCGCGAGGTCGAGCTGCTGGCGCCCCACATCGAGTGGATCGCCGAGACCGCCCCGCGCGCGATCGTCTCCGGCGACCCCCTCGAGGTCCCCTTCGAGCCCTGTCTCTAGGTCGTTTCCACCCTTTTGGGTGCCCGAGGAACCAAAAGGGTGGAAACGATCAATCGAGGGGGCGCAATTGGACGCGGGGGGCTAGCTCCTCGATCACGTTGCGGGAGCCGGTGCCGAGGCCGGCGCGGAGGAAGTTGGTGGCGCCGGCGGCGGCGCTGAGGCGAAGCACGTCTTCCCATTCGTGCCCGGCGGCGATCGTCGCCGCGAGGGCGCCCATCATCGAGTCGCCGCAGCCCTCACGGGAGCCGCGCTCGAACTTCGGCGGCGTCAGCTCGCAGAAGCCGCCGTCGCGCAGCGCCAGCGCCGGCTCGCCGGCGCGGGTGACGATCACGCTCTCGGCACCCCTCCCCCGTACCTGCTCCATCGCCGCCCGCATCCGCTCCTCGGTGTCGACCGGGCCGGAGATGAAGCCGGCGATCTGCCAGTCGTTGATCTTGACCAGGTCGGGTTTGCCCTCGAGGGCGCTGTCGAGACGGGGCGAGGAGAGGTCGACGATCACCGGCGTGCCGTTCGCCTTCACGTCGGCGACCAGGCTCCCGTAGATCTCCAGCGGCACCGTGTTGTCCGGGTAGGGACCGCAGACCACGAGCAGGTCGCAGTCGAGGGCGGCGGCGACGGTGACCGAGAAGAGGTCGTCGACCTCGTGGCGGGAGGCCGGCAGCGCCGCGCTCTGGGCAACAGGCTCGCGCTCGCCGCTGCGGCGGTCGTGGATGTAGATGCCGCTCGCCCCCGTCGTCCCGACCAGCCGCAGCTCGACCGGCATCTGCTCCAGCAGCGGCCGCAGTACCGCGCCGACCTCGCCGCCGACGAACCCGCAGAGGACCGGTTCGGCGCCGAGCTCGGCCGCCATCCGCGCCACCCACACCCCCTGTCCGGCGGGGTGGACGTGGATGTCGTCGCCGCCGTCGGCGCTGAAGCGCTCAATCGCGATCGAGACCATCGGGTTGGGGCTGAAAATCGCGACTTTGGGCTTTTTCGCCATCGGTTGATCCTAGGAGGTGGGGGAGAGAAAGCGGCCGGCTGCCCTTGAGGAGGTGTGGATCATCTTCGTCAGTCCATCCCCGTCGCAAAGGATTTCCGAACCCGGCTACGCGGCCTCGCCTTCCGCGACCGTGAAGCGGCCGGACCGGGCCTGCTGATCCCACGCTGCGCCAGCGTGCACACCTTCGGCATGCGCTTTTCCCTCGACGTCTACTTCCTCGACGGAGGGGGCCGGGTCCTCTCCGTCAGGCGAGCGGTGCCGCCGCGGCGGGTCGTCCGGGAACGCGGAGCTTCCGCGGTTTTGGAGATTCCGTCGGCGTCTGAGGGGGAGAACTTTCCTCCCCCTGCCCTTGGGTCCGCATGCTTCCCCAAAGAGAAGAGATAGCCAGCCTCGTCGTCTGCGAGGACGACCACGTCACCCTCGACCTGCTCTGCGAGCACCTCGCCGCCGATCGCTTCGGCGTCATGCCCGCGCCCAGCGCCTCCGACGCGCTGCGGCTCTGCCGTTACAACCACCCGGACCTGTTGCTTCTGGACCTCTCGCTGCCGGACGCATCCGGTCTCGACGTCCTGCGCGAGATCCGCGAGGCCGACGGCGTCGGCTCCCGCTTCGACCCACGGCTGCCGGTGATCGTCCTCACCGGCCGCGGCGGCGACACCGACAAGGTTCGCGGCCTCGACTCCGGCGCCGACGACTACCTGACCAAGCCTTTCGTCTACAGCGAGCTGCGCGCCCGCATCGGCGCCGTCCTCCGGCGCCGCACGGAACCCAACGACGGACCCAGTCGCGTCGGGGACCTCGTGATCGACCCGCTGCGTCGCCGGGTCACGGTGGGCGATCGCGAGGTCCATCTCGCGAAGAAGGAGTTCGCCCTCCTCCGCGTCCTCGCCGCCGACCCCCTTCGCGTCTACACCAAGGAAGAGCTGCTCGACGCGATCTGGGCCTACCGCGGCCCCTCGAAGACCCGCACCCTCGACTCCCACGCCAGCCGCCTGCGTCGCAAACTCGACCCCGAGGGAAACCGCTTCGTCATCAACTGCTGGGGCATCGGTTACCGGCTGATCAACGGGTAGCGGGACATCGCGCAATGGGTACGAGTCCTGGGCTGCAGAGGAAGGCGGAAAGGCAGAGGGGGCTCCGCCGCAGTCCAGACGGAACATCTGAAAAACGCCCCTGGCCGAGCGGCTCGACCAGGGGCGCGGTAAGGCTCTACTTCTTCGCCTTCGCCTTCTTCGCGGCGGGCACCTCGAAGTGCATGATCGCGAGTTTGGTGGGGATGCCGTCGACCTTGCTGTCGAGGCGCTTGCCGGCTTCCTTCTGGATCGCGCCGGCCTTCTTCACCGCATCGGCGAGGACCTTGTTGAGGTCCTTCCACCCCTGCTCATCGAGCAGGAGCGGGGTGTCGGAGAGGTGGGAGTCCTTGCGCCCCTCGATCGTGCCCTCGGCCATCGCCTCGGTCGCGCTCTGACCGATCGACTCGAGGATCGAGCCGGAGATGCCCTTGCGGGCCGAGGCCGGGATCCTGCCCCAGTCGGAGTCGCTGAGGAAGGCGCGGTCGGTGGCGCGGTAGAAGTGCTCGACGGCCCCGCGGCGAGGCTCGGTTTTCACCAGTTCGACGCAGTCGTATTCGAGCAGGGTTTTGACGTGGTAGCTGACGTTGCCCAGCGGCTCGCCAAGCTCCTGGGCGAGCTGGTTCGGGCTCGAGATCCCTTTGTGCAAGGAACTGAGGATGCGAACGCGCAGGGGGTGGGCCAGGGCCTTCGCAAGCTGCTGCGTAATGCCCTCTGGGGACGTGCGGGACTGTGGCAAAGGAGGACCTCCCTTTCTTCGCTCGGGCGGGGGAAACGTTGGTGGCAGGAACACCCGAGTTACTGGACAAGTATTCCAAAACGCTCCGCCGGAACCGCGCTCAATAGGGAAATATGCGGTAAAAAAGATCGACTGCTTTATTCGGCTGCAGTCGTCGCGACGATTTGGGAACCACCCTATCCGGGCTTAGGGTCTACCTGGTCGCGCCCGTCCTCCCGACGCGCCTGGCCGAGACCGCTTCGGGGGACGGGTGCGCCGCGCCGCCGACTCCGCTTTTTGCGGACTGCGAAGCGAGGGCGGGGGGAGAGAAGGGTGGCGCCGGGCCCTTGGACCCTCATGACTGTCGCAGGGGACCGGGGCTGAGATGCTGCTCGAGCTTTCCGAGCTGACCGGCGGGTTGCCGATTGCCGCTTCCTTCGCGATGGCAGGCGGCATCACCGCGCTGAGGGAGGGACGACGGCGGACCTCCCTGAACGAGGCGATGCACGAGCTGCGCCGCCCGCTGCAGGGTCTGGCGCTGTCGTTGCCGGGCGAGTCGACGGAGAGCAGGCGGGCCGAGTCCTGCCTGCGGATGGCGGTTGCCGCGGTCGAGAGGCTCGACCGGGAGATCAACGGCGGCGGTACGCAAGCGCCCGCCGGGCCGGTGCCGCTGAGGCCCCTCGCGGAGGCGGCGGTGGAGCGGTGGCGACCCCGGGCTGCCGCCGCCGGTCGCTCTCTGGGTCTGAGCTGGAGCGGCTGCGAGCCGGACCTCCGGGTCGAGGGGATGGAGCTGGCGTCGGCGTTGGACAACCTGATCAGCAACGCGCTCGTGCACGGGACGGGGACGGTGGCGGTCGAGGCTGACGTCAGCGACGGTCGGCTTCGCCTCGTCGTTCACGACCGCGGCCGTGTCGAAGGCAGACGCTGGCAACTGGGCCTCGGGCGTCTCGCCGGTCGCCGCCGCCACGGACACGGGTTGAGGATCGTGCGGCGGCTGGCGGCGAAGCACGGTGGCAGCTTCCGCCTGCGACGCTCCCCCGGCGGCACCGAAGCGTGTCTCGAGTTGCCGTTGACGGAGGCGGGCCGGTGAGCCGCCGGGGCCGCGCCGTCGCCTTCCTCGTCGCGGCGGTACTGGCTGCGGCGGGAGCGGCGGCGATCGCCGACGGCTACGGGGACAGCCTGGTCAGCGGGTACGGCGAGCTGCGGCCGGTGTTGGTCGCGGCCGATGATCTGCGCTCCGGCGAGGAGATCGACCCGCGCGTCGCGAGCGAGGAGCTGGAAGTGCGGCGGGTGCCGGTGCGTTTCGCGCCTCCCGCCGCCCTGGCGGCACCGCGGGAAGCGGTGGGCCTCGTTCCGGGCGTAGCGATCCCCCGTGGTTCCTACGTGCTCGCGACCCTGCTGCGCTCCCCGCGGTCGCCCCGCCCCGGCCGCGCCCTCGCGGAAGGACGGCGGCCGGTGGAGGTTCTCGTCAACGGCGCCGGCGCCCTCTCGACCTTCGGCGCGCAGCCGGTGGGCTCGAAGGTCGACGTCGTCGTCACCACCGAACCGAGCGGTTCCGGCAGTGGCCGCACCTACGTCGCGGCGCCGGCGGTCCCGCTGCTGGCCTTGACGCCCGGCGGCGAAGGCACTCCCGGAGAAGCCACCGCGACCCTTGGCCTGACCCGCCCGCAGGCGTTGCGGCTGATCGCCGCCCAGAGCTTCGCCCGCAGCGTCACCGTGATCCCGAGGGGCTGATGGAGGCGCGCGAGCGGGACATCGCCGAGCTGGCGGCGGGGCTGCGGGCGCGGATCGTCGAGCGCCGCCGGGCCGCCGCCGCCGGGGCGGCGGTCGGGGAGGAGCTGGCCGTCACCGCCCGCGAGGTCGTCGACGAGCACGCCGCCGTCCTGCCCCCGGTCGAGCGGGAGGAGGTGGTCGAGCGGATCGTCCGCGACAGCGTCGGCCTGGGCCCGCTGGAGGAGTTGCTCGCCGATCCCGCGGTGGAGGAGGTGATGGTCAACGGGCCGGACCGCGTTTTTGTCGAGCGGCACGGCCTACTCGAGCCGACCGAGGTGTCCTTCGAGAGCGAGGAGGAGCTGCGGAACGCGATCGAGCGCATCCTCGCCCCGCTCGGGCGCCGGGTCGACGAGCTCAGCCCGATGGTCGACGCCCGGCTCGCCGACGGCTCGCGGGTCAACGTCATCATCCCGCCGCTGGCGATCGACGGGCCGGCCGTCTCAATCCGCCGCTTCGGCGCCGACCGGCCCGGGCCGGACGAGTTGGTCGCGCTCGGAACTCTCGACCCCGGGCAGCGGGATCTGCTCGCCGCCGCGGTGGCGGGGCGTCGAAGCGTCCTCGTCAGCGGCGGCACCGGCTCGGGGAAGACGACGCTGCTGAACGCACTTTCGGGCTTTATTGCTCCGACGGAGCGGGTGGTGACGATCGAGGACGCTGCCGAGCTGCGGCTGCAGCAGCCCCACGTCGTCCGGCTCGAGAGCCGGCCGTCCGGAGTCGAGGGCCGCGGCGAGGTGACGATCCGCGACCTGCTGCGCAACGCGCTGCGGATGCGGCCGGACCGGCTCGTGATCGGCGAGGTCCGCGGCGTCGAGGCGCTCGACCTCCTCACCGCGCTCAACACCGGCCATGAGGGCTCCCTCTCGACCATCCACGCCAACTCGCCCGCGGATGGCCTGCGCCGGCTCGAGACCCTCGTCCTGATGGCCGGGGTGGGGCTGCCGCATGAGGCCGTCACCGAGCAGGTGCGACGGGGGATCGACCTCGTCGTCCACCTGCAGCGCCGGGCCGACGGGTCGCGTGTCGTTACCGAGATCGCGGAGGTCACTTGATCCTGCCGGTCCTGATCGCCGCGGCAGCCGGTGGGCTGGTCGCGCTGGCGGTGCGCGAGGCGCTGCTGGCCAGCCCGGAGCTGGCGCGCTGGCTGCGCGTCGCGCTGGAGCCGCTGCGCCGCGCCGGCGAGGAGGGGTACGCGCCCTCGGCGCTGGAGCGGCGGCGGCTGGCGCTGCTCGGCACCGGCGCCGCGATCGCCGGTGGCTGGTTCTTCGGTGGCGTGATTCTGGCGCTGCCGCTGTCGGTGGCGGGACCGGCCGCGGTCGGCTGGGCGATCGGCAGTCGCCGCCGCCATTACCGGCGAGCGGTCGAGCGTTCGCTGCCGGAAGTGGCGACGGCCATCGCCGACTCGCTCAGTGCCGGTCGCTCCCTGCACGCCTCGCTCGCCGGGGCTGTCACCTCACTCGACGGTCCCCCGGCGCGGGAGCTGGCGCGGCTCGCGGGCGAGCTCGAGCTCGGTGCCGCCACCGGGGAGGCGCTCGAAAGCTGGCGGCGGCGGATGCGTTCGGAGCGGGTCGACGCCTTCGCCGCCGCGCTGCTCAGCCAACGACTCGCCGGCGGCGACCTCGCCAGCCTCCTACGGCGCTTCGCCGACGGCGCCGCCGAGCGCGAGCGGGTCGCCGAGGACGCCCGTTCGGCGACCGCCCAGGCCCGCTTCACCGGCCTCCTGGTGGTGGCGATGCCGACCGGCGGCGCCCTCTTCGCCGAGCTGTTGCAGCCGGGCTTCCTCGCCACCCTGCTCGCCTCGCCGCCGTCGGCGATCCTGCTCGCCCTCGCCGCGGCTTTGCAGGTGGGTGGCTTCTTCGCGATTCGGCACTTCTCGCAGGTGGTCGGGTGAGCGGCGCCGGCGTGCTGGCGGCGGTGGCGGTCCTGCTGGCGGCAGCGGCGGTGAAGGAGCTACCGCTGGAACGACTTGCCGCGCAGCTTGGCCGGCGGGTCCGGATGCCGGCGCTGCTGCCGGGGAAGCTGTTCGGCGCCCTGCTGGGCGCGGCGGTGGCGTTGGCGGCAACGCCGGCCGCTCCCGGGCGCACCGCCTGGCTGGTCGCGGTCGGCCTGCCGATCGGCGGTTTTCTCACCCCCGACGTCCTCCGCGAGCGTCAGGCGCGTCGCCGTCACCGCTGCCTGATCGCGGCCCTGCCGGACGCTCTCGACCTGCTCGCGGTCAGCGCCGCCTCGGGCCGCGGCCCGGCTGCCGGGATCGAGCAACTGGCGCGGACCGGCGAGGGGCCGCTGGCCGAGGAGCTGCGCCTGACCGTCGCGGAGATCTCCTGCGGCGTCCCCCTCAGCGCCGCGCTCGACTCGTTACGACGGCGGGTGCGCGGGAGTGAGCTGGCGACGCTGGTCGCGGCGATCGAACGCTCGCGCCGGTTCGGCTCGCCGCTCGCCGACCAGCTCCGCCGCCAGGCCACCGCCCTGCGCCGCGACAGCCGTCGTTCGATCGAGGAGCGCGCCGCCCGCGCCGCCCCGAAAATCCAGCTGGTCGTCGCCCTGGTCCTGGTCCCCTCGGTGCTGCTGATGATCACCGCGGGGTTGATCGCCAACGCGGGGAAGCTGCTGGTCGGGTTCTGACACCGCCTTCGGACTACTCCAGCGCCTCATCGCGCAGCCGTTTGGCGACGGCGCCGGTGGCGGTGGCGATCGCGTCGAGCTCGGCGGCGTTTTCCTTGTGGCCACCGACGTAGCAGCAGAGGGTGCCGTCGACCAGCTCGAAGGCGAACTTGTTCGGCGCCGCGTCGGCCAGCCAGACGATGAAGGTGGGGGAGAAGAGCTGGCGCAGCCAGTTCGCGTCCTGCTCCCTGGCGGCGAAAATCTCGTACTTGTCGAGCAGCTTTTCGCTCTCCAGCGTCACCCGCTCTTTGTCGCCGCGGAATACGTCCTCGAACTTCTCCAGCGCTCGCAGCCCGAACTTGCGCTGGCAGTAGAGCTCGGGAACGAAGCCGACGCACTCGGCCACCTCGACCAGGCCGAGCGTGTAGCGGTAGTAATTCGTCTGCTTGTCGCCGTCGGAGTCGCGCGTCTCCTCCTCGTAGGTGAAGAGGGCGAGGGTGCCGTCGAAGCCGTCGGCGATCGGGCCGGTGAGGGTGCGCTCGCTGTAGCGGTCGTCACCCTTCTTCAGCAGCGGCGTCGCCTGCGGCAGGCGGCCGCGACCCTGGATCAGGGTCAGCCCCCGGTTGGCTGCGTAAACCTCGAAGAAGTCGTCGGCCGCCCGCTTGTCGGCGATCACGAAGACGGCGAGGATGCCCAGCAGCAGGACGGCGATCGCGGCGCCGGCGCCGATCAGGACGCTGACGAAGATCAGGCAGGCGGCGAAGGCGGCCGCCGTCAGCGTCGCGATCAGGATCAGCGTCAGCGGCGTCCGCATCAGGCGGCCGAAGTGGTAGCCGCGCATGTCGTTGGCATCGGTGGGCAGGCCGGTGTGCGTCGCTCCCTCGACTTCTGATTGCGCCTGCTCAGGGGTTGCCACGGCCGCAACCTAGCGCGCTGCTCGGCGGATGCAAACGGGGTTGCAGTAGGGGGTCGTGTTGCAAAGTGGGGGAGAGTGGGTTATTGTGGCGATCGAGTTGAAGCCCAGGACCGGGGTGGTGAGGCTCCTCCCACCTCATCACTCCGGTCCAACTCTTTTCCGGCTCCCCGCTTAGAAAGGACTTCGCCACAGTGGCGTTCAGGGGTCTCTACGAGCACAGCCTCGATTCCAAGGACCGCCTCACCGTTCCTTCTCGCTTCCGGGCTTCGCTCGCTGACGGCATCGTTCTCTCCAAGGGCTTCGACCCCTGCGTCTGGGTGCACACGACCAGCGAGTTCGAGCAGCTCTCCGACCGCTTCCTCTCCCCGCACAGCCCCTTCGGCGCCGACGCCCGCGCCCTGCGCCGCCGCTTCCACGGCGGCTCCTTCGACGAGAAGCTCGACAGCGCCGGGCGCATCCGCATCCCCGGGCCGCTGATCGACCACGCCCGCCTCGACGGCAACTGCGTCGTCATCGGCGCCGGCGAGTACCTGGAGATCTGGAACGCCGACGCCTGGGCCAGGCAGGAGGAACAGCTCGACGCCGCCGCCCCCGAAATCGCCGAGGGTCTCGCCGCCGCCGGCACCGCGTGATCATGAGACTGAATGCCGCCGCCCACGCCTACTCGCCAACCCCGCTACCGACGGGACGAAAGTACCCCTATATGGAGGGGAATCGTCCCGTCAGCAGGGAGGGACGGGCGCTCAGTGCTGTCGAGGTCGTTATGAGCGAGCATGAGCCGGTACTCGTCGACGAGCTGGTGTCGCTGCTGGCGCCGGAGCCGGGGCAGGTCGCGGTCGACTGCACCTTCGGCGGCGGCGGCCACGCCCGCCGCGTCGCCGAGCTGATCGGGCCGGAGGGGACGCTGATCGGGATCGACCGCGACCCGGCCGCGCAGGAGCGGTTCAACCGCTTCGCCGCCGAGGCGCCCTGCCGGACCCTCTTCATCAGTAGCGACTTCGCAGCAGGACTCCGCGCCCTGCAGGGCGAAGGAATCCGCCCAGACATGGTTTATGTGGATCTGGGGATGTCCTCGATGCAGGTCGACGCGCGCGAGCGCGGCTTCTCCTATTCCTACGACGCGCCGCTCGACATGCGGATGGACACGCGCCAGCGGTTCACCGCCGCCGACCTCGTCAACGAGTGGCCGGAGGCGCGGATCGCCCAGGTCCTGCGCCGCTTCGGCGAGGAGCGCCACGCCGGCGGGATCGCCCGCGAGATCGTCGCCCGCCGCCCGCTCGCGACCACCGGCGAGCTGGTCACCGCGATCAAGGCCGGGATGCCGGCCTCGGCCCGCTTCGGCGCCGGCCATCCGGCCAAGCGCAGCTTCCAGGCGATCCGGATCGCGGTCAACGGCGAGCTCGAGGCGCTCGACGAGATGCTGCCGCTGGCCTGGTCGCAGCTCAAGGTCGGCGGTCGCTTCGCCGCGATCTCGTTCCACTCGCTCGAGGACCGGCCGGTGAAGCAGTTCCTCGCCGCCAGGGCGCGCGGCTGCGTCTGCCCGCCCGAGCTTCCCGTCTGCGTCTGCGGCCACGAGCCCGAGGCCGAACTCCTGACCCGGCGCGCGGTCTCCCCGGACCCCGAGGAGGCCGAGAGCAACCCGCGCTCGCGTTCGGCCCATCTGCGGGCGGCGCTGAAGATCGCCGAGGAGCAACCGGCGGGGGAGGCCGGCTGATGGCCGTCGCCGCTCCCGTCCGCCGCAGCACCGCCGCGCCCGCCCCGGCGCCGTCGCGGACGAAGCCGCCCAAACGCAAAGCGCCCGCGCGCAAACCGCAGCGCGCCCGCGCCGTCCCCGCGCCCGCCAAGGCGCCATCCCGGCGCGCCCCCGCTCGCCGACCAGCGCCGAAACGGGCGCCCGCGACCGCCCGGCCCAAACTCGCCGCCGTCGCCGGCCGCACCGCCGTCGCCGTCAGCCAGTTGCCGGACTCGAGCCTGGTCGTGCGGATGACCCGCGGCCGCGCCTGGATCGCGGTCCTCGGCGTCCTCCTCGTCGGCATCGTCGCCCTCAACGTCGCCACCCTCAGCTTCGCCGCCTCGGCCGGGAAGATCGACGAGCAGATCACCACCCTGGAAAAAGAGAACTCGATGCTGGAGAGCCGGGAGGCCAGGTACTTCAGCACCGCCCGCATCCGCAACGAAGGCGCCGCGCTCGGCCTGGCGATGCCGACCACCGAAGACCCGCGCCTGATCGAGTTCGAGTCCGCCGACGTCGCCGCCGCCGCCAGCCGCCTCGCGGCCGCCGGGGGTTGAGAGCCGCCCGATGCGCTTGATCGAGCGCCGGATCGGGCTCCTCTTCGGTGGCTTCCTCCTCTGCTTCCTCCTCATCGTCAGCCGCGCCTTCTGGTTACAGGGGGTGCAGGGCGCCAGTCTCGCCTCGCAGGCGAGCTACCAGCAGACCGAGGTCGTCACCGTTCCCGGCCTGCGCGGTGACCTGCTCGACCGCCGCGGCAACAAGCTCGCCGCCTCCGAAGACGCGGCGACGATCTACGCCACGCCCTACCAGGTGAAGAACGCGCCGGCCGCGGCCGAGCGGCTGGCGCCGATCCTGAAAGAGCCGAAGGGCGAGGTGCTGGAAGCGCTGACGGCTGAAGGCGGCTTCTCCTACGTCGCCCAGAAAGTCGACCTCGGCACCGCCGCCAGGATCGAAGCGCTCGACATCGAAGGGCTCGGGCAGCTGCCCGACACCCGCCGCACCTATCCGCAGGGGGAGATGGCGGGACAGGTGATCGGCGCCGTCGGCTCCGAAAACGAGGGGCTGACCGGGCTCGAGGCGGGTGAGGAAGAAGCGCTCGGCGGCCAGGACGGCGAACGGCGGGTCGTCAACGACGCCCTCGGCGAGCCGATCCGGCTGGAAACGGTGCAGGAAGCCGAGGACGGCGAAGACGTCCAGCTGACCCTCGACCCGGTGATCCAGCGCGAAACCGAAGCGGCGCTGAACGGCGTCGGCGAAGCGTATTCGCCGCAGGGGGCGACCGCGATCGTCGTCGATCCCCAAACCTCGGAGGTGTTGGCGATGGCGAACTGGCCGCCGGTCGACCCCGGCGACCTCTCCGAGGTCAGCAACGAGGACCTGCTCAACAAGGCGACCGGGTTCACCTACGAGCCGGGCTCGACCTTCAAGGCCTTCACCGTCGCCGCGGCGCTGGAGGAAAAAGTGGTGACGCCGACCAGCGAATTCACCCTGCCACCGGTGCTCCAGGTCGCCGACCGGACGATTGAAGACTCGCACCCGCGCGGGACCGAAACGATGAGCGTCGCGACGATCCTCGCCCACTCCTCCAACGTCGGGGCGGCGAAAATCGGCCTTGAAGTGGGCGAAGAGAAATTCGACAGGTGGATCCGGCGCTTCGGCTTCGGCCGGCCGACCGGGATCCAGTACCCGGCCGAGGAGCAGGGGCTGCTGCTCGACCTCGACGAATACTCGGGCTCGACCCTCGGCAACGAGGCGATGGGCCAGGGGCTCTCGGTCACCCCGATCCAGATGGTCGCCGGCTACACCGCGATCGCCAACGGCGGCATGCTGCGGCCGCCGCAGCTGGTCAAGAAGGTGGGGGAGGAACCGGTGGAGGAGCCGAAGGGCAAGCGGGTGATCTCGCCTGAGGTGTCGGCGGAGATTCGGGAAATGCTCGAAGGGGTGCTGGCGCCGGGGGGTACCGCCTCGGAGGTCAGCGTGCCCGGGTACACGCTGGCGGGGAAGACCGGTACCGCGGAGGTGGCTGAAAACGGGACCTACTCGGACACCAAATACGTGGCCTCGTTCATCGGGTTTGCGCCGGCGCAGAATCCTCGGCTTTTGGCGGCGGTGATCGTGGATCAGCCGCAGGGGGAAATTTACGGTGGGTCTGTGGCGGCCCCGGCGTTTGGGCGGATCGCTGAATTTGCTCTTCCTTACCTCGGCGTACCTCAGGAATGATTTGTGGGATCGGGGACCGGGTGCCCCTCTCCCAGAGACCGTCGCGCAGCTGGGGCGTAGCGCTGGGCGCAATTGTGGACTCAGGAGCCTCTGTGAGAGGGGCACCCGGTCCCCTTCCTAGACTTGGGCTCGGATGATGAGACTGGCGGAGCTGGTTGCGGAGCTGCCTGGGGCGCGCCTCGTTGGGGATAGCTCTGTTGGGGTTCGGGACCTGGCCTACGACAGTCGCAAGGTGGAGCCGGGGACGCTGTTCTTCTGCGTCGTCGGCGAGAAGGCCGATGGGCATGGGTTCGGGCCCAGGGCGGTGGAGGAAGGGGCCTCCGCGCTGGTTGTGGAGAGGGAGCTGACCGATCTCTCGGTGACGCAGGTGGTGGTTCCGGATTCGCGGGCGGCGATGGCGCCTTTGGCGGCTCGGTTCTTTGGGGATCCGACGGGGGAGCTGCGGGTGGTGGGAGTGACGGGGACGAACGGGAAGACGACCACGGCCTTCCTGGTGCGGGAGATCCTGCGGGGGGCCGACTATTCGTGTGGGCTGCTGGGGACGGTGAAGCAGATCGTCGGCGGGGTGGAGAAGGAGGTGGTGCGGACGACGCCGGAGGCGATCGAGCTGCAGTCCACCTTCCGGCAGATGCTCGAGGGCGGCGACGAAGCCTGCGCGATGGAGGTCTCCTCGCACGCGATGGCGCTGCACCGGGCCGACGCGGTCCACTTCGAGGTGGCGATCTTCACCAACCTCACCCAGGATCACCTCGACTTCCACGCCGACATGGAGGACTACTTCCTCGCCAAGCGCAAGCTCTTCGAGGCCGGGCCGAAGACGGCCGTCGTCAACGTCGACGACCCCTACGGGCGCCGCCTCGCCGGGGAATTCGAGTGCGTCACCTTCTCAGCCGAGGGCTCCGAGGCCGACTACAGCGCCCGCGAGGTCTCCTTCGATGCCTCCGGCGCCAGCTTCAGCGTCGGCGAGCTGCAACTGCGCACCGGCCTCCCCGGCCACTTCAACGTCGCCAACGCCCTCGGCGCCTTCGCCGCGGCGGAGGCGATGGGGGTGGGATCGGGGATTGCCGCCGCCGGGCTGGCGCGGGCGGCGCGGGTACCGGGCCGGTTCGAGCCGATCGACGAGGGCCAGGGGTTCTCGGTCCTGGTCGACTACGCCCACACGCCCGACTCGCTGGAGAACGTGCTGCGGGCGGCGCGGCGGCTGACCAGCGGCAGGCTGATCAGCGTCTTCGGCGCCGGCGGCGATCGCGATCGCGACAAGCGACCGAAGATGGGCCGGGCCGGGGCCGAGCTCTCCGACCTGACCGTGATCACCTCCGACAACCCGCGCTCCGAGGATCCCGAGGCGATCGTCGCTGAGGTGGCCGCCGGTGCTGAAGGCGCCACTGAGCTTGCGGTGGTCGTCGACCGCCGCGAGGCGATCGCGCTGGCGCTGGGCCGTGCCGCTCCCGGTGACACCGTCGTCATCGCCGGCAAGGGCCACGAGCAGGGCCAGGAGTTCGAGGGCGGGCGGAAGATCCCCTTCGATGACCGCGAGGTCGCCCGCGAGGAGCTCTGGAAGCTGGGAAGCCCGGCGTGAAGCTGTCGCCCCAGGAGATCGCGGCGGCGCTGGGAGCTGAGGTCGTCGCCGAGGGCGAGCCGACCTCACCGCGCCGCGCGACGATCGACTCCGGCGATTCGGGGCCGGGAGACCTCTTCTTCGGCCTCCGCGGCAGCCGCCACGACGGCGGCAAGTTCGCCTCGCAGGCGATCGAGGCCGGCGCCTGGGGCGTGGTCGTCTCGCCCGACTGGCGTTCGTCCCTTTCACGGGATGGGTGGGAAAAGGACGAACGCCGCTGCTGGGTGTTCGTGGTCGAGGATCCGCTGGCGGCGATGCAGGCGCTGGCGCGGGCCTGGCGGCGGGCACTGGGCGCTCGCGTGGTCGGGGTCACCGGCTCGGTCGGCAAGACCTCGGTCAAGGACATCGCCCGAACGCTTCTGCCCGGCAAAGTCCACGCGAACATGGAGAACCTCAACACCGAGATCGGGGTGCCGCTGACGATCCTCGAAGCGCCCGACGACGCCGAGGCGCTGGTGTTGGAGATGGCGATGCGGGGCAGGGGCCAGATCGCCGAACTGGCGGCGATCGCCGAGCCCGAGGTGGCGGTGATCACCAACGTCGGCCCCGTCCACGTCGAGCTGCTCGGCTCGGTCGAGGCGATCGCCGCGGCGAAGGCGGAGATCCTCGACGACCTGCCGCCCGGGGGGACCGCCGTGGTGCCCGTCGATGCAGGTGAGCTGGAGCCGCACCTGGAGCGGACGCCGAAGCTGCTTCGCTTCGGACCCGGCGGCGACATCGAGGCGACCGGGGTCAAGGTCGACGAGGGAGTCACCGAGGCCCTGGTCTCGACCCCCGCCGGCGGCCAGCGTTTCCACTTCCCCTTCACCGAGTCGCACAACCTCACCAACGCCCTCGCCGCGATCGCCGCCGGGGTCGCCCTCGGCGCCAACCTCGCCGGGATGGCCGACCGCGCCGCGGACATAGGATTCTCCCGCTTCCGCGGTGAGCGCCTTGAGCTTCCGGGGGGCATCGTCCTCGTGAACGACTGCTACAACGCCAACCCGGTGTCGATGCGCGCGGCGCTCGACCATCTCGCCAGCCTCGAACCCGTGCGGACGGTCGCCGTCCTCGGCGAGATGGGGGAGCTCGGCGCGGATTCGGCCGGCTTCCACCGTGAGGTCGGCGAGCACGCCCGCGCCCAGGGGATCGACTTCGTCGTCGGCGTCGGCCTGCCGGCCCGCGACTACGACCCCGACGAGCTCGTCGCCGACCCCGGCGAGGCGGCCGAACTGCTGGCCCAGCAGCTCGAACCGGGCGACGCGGTCCTGATCAAGGGCTCCCGCTCGGCCGGCCTCGAGACCGTCGCCGAGCAGCTCGTCGACCTGGTCCCGGCGGAGGAGGGCTGATGGGCGAAGTCCTGATCGCGGGGATGGCGGCGATGCTGATCTGCATCTTCCTCGGCCCCAAATTCATCGAGTACCTGCGGGTGAAGGAGTTCGGGCAGCACATCCGCGAGGACGGGCCGCAGGAGCACCACACCAAGGCGGGGACGCCGACGATGGGCGGGCTGATCGTCTTCGCCTCGATCTGCGT
>JBIOVP010000046.1:0-9087 GCA_044867815.1 Solirubrobacterales bacterium
GTCTTCTCCCCGCAGCACAACCCGCCGGATGCGAGCGACGGGTGGCAGGCGGGGACCTGCAACACGCCGACCTGCGCCCCCGACAGCAACAAAGTCGAGTTCTACGAAACCGCCGCCGGGCACCCCCCCTTCGGCATCACCCAGTTCATCGTCCGCCACAAAACCGACCTGCTGCACGAAGAACCGGAAGTGGACATGAAGACGCTGCGGGTCGACCTGCCGGTCGGGCTCAGCGTGAACCCGGGCGCCGTCCCGCGCTGCGACACCCCGCACCCGAAAGAATGCCCCGCCAACACCAAAGTCGGCGAAAGCATCGTCACCGTCTCGCCGGAAGCGCCGATCGTGCCACCGGTGCCGATCACCGCCGCCGTCTACAACCTGAAGCCGAAGGACGGCCAGCCGGCGCGCTTCGGCTTCACGGTGGAACCGGTTCCGGACCTGCCGCTGCTGCCGCCGAGCGACATCTACCTCGAAGCCGACGTCGCCTACGAGTCCGACTTCCACGAGGGCTTCACGATCCAGGTGCCCAAGGTCTCCGGGGTGAAACTGCTGAAAAACCGGCTGATTTTCAACGGCCGCGCCGGCTCGGCCGCCAGCGGCTACTTCCTCACCACCCCCAGCACCTGCTTCCAGCCAAGCGGGGCCTTCGAGCACACCTACTCGACCTACGCCCGCGCCGACTCGGTGCAGAACCCGGACCCGAGCTTCCCCGAGGGCTCGCCCTTCGTCGAGGCGAAGCTGCCGCCGGGCACGAGCCCGAAAGCCTGCGGCTCGATCCCGTTCAAACCGACGATCGGCGTCAACCCCGGCACCAACCAGGTCGACTCGCCGGCCGGGGCGACGACCGAGGTGAAGCTGCCGATCGAACCGAGCGCGGGCGGCCAGGAAACCTCGACGATGCGGACGGCGCGGGTGACGCTGCCGATCGGGATGGGCCTGAACCCATCCGCGGCCAACGGCCTGCAGGCCTGCAGCGACGCCCAGTTCGGCAAGGGGACGCGGAACCCGATCGCCTGCCCGGCGGCCTCGAAGATCGGCACCGTGACGGTGGAGTCGCCGCCGCTGCCGGAAGGACCGCTGGCCGGCAACATCTACGTCGGCGAGCAGCAGAGCCGTGACCCCGAATCGGGTGAGGAGTACCGGATCTTCGTCGGCGCCGAGTCGGCCCGCTACGGGATCTCGGTGCGGCTGGTCGGCAACGTCGTCGCCAACGCCAGGACCGGCCAGCTGACCGCCGTCTTCGACGAACCGGCGAGGGCGGTGACCCGCGGCGGCAACGCCGACAACCTGCCCCACGGACTGCCCCAGGTTCCTTTCACCACCTTCCGCCTCAGCATCGACGGCGGCCCGAAAGCGGCGTTGAGCAGCCCGCCGACCTGCGGCCCGAACACCACCACCGGCCAGCTGGAGCCGTGGTCCGGCAACGCCGCGGCGGCGCCCTCGAGCAAATTCGACCTCGCCAAAGCACCTGGCGGCGGCGGGTGTCCTAAAACCATGGCGGGTCGCCCCTTCTCTCCTGGCTTCAGCGCGGCGCCGAAAAGCGACCAGGTGAAAACCTTCACCCCCTTCTCGACCCACATCACCCGCCCGCCCGGCCAGCAGGAGCTGAAGGGGCTCGACATCACCCTTCCGGAAGGGGCGACCGCGAAGCTGAAAGGTGTTCCCTACTGCTCGCCCGACGAGATCGAGAAAACCGAAAAACGGTCCGGCACGGCGGAGAGGAAAAACCCCGTCTGCCCGAAGGAGAGCAGGGTCGGGGCCGCCAAGGTCGAGGCGGGCACCGGGCCGAACCCGCTGAAGATCGAGGGCGACGCCTACCTCGCCGGCCGCTACAAAGGCGCGCCGCTCTCGCTCCTGGTCGTGACGCCGGCGCTGGCGGGCCCGTTCGACCTCGGCAACGTCGTCGTCCGCGTCCCCTTCTTCCTCAACCCGGAGACGGCGCAGATCCACCCGAAGACCAACGACATCCCGGACGTCTACGGCGGCACCAAACTCGACCTCCGCTCGGTCTTCCTCAACATCAACCGCGACGAGTTCACCCTCAACGGCACCAACTGCCGGAAAGGGGCGACGGCGGGGGAGATCAACGGCGGTGGCGCCAACCCGCTGGACCCCGGTTCCTACTCCGCCTTCAAGGTCGCCGCCGAGTTCCGGGCCAGCGGCTGCAGGAAGCTGAAGTTCCGCCCGAAGCTGAGGATCCGGCTGTTCGGGAAGACGCAGCGGGCCAAGCACCCGAAACTGCGTGCCGTCCTCAAGGCGCGGGGCAGGGATGCGAACATCCGCAAGGCCTCGGTGGCCCTCCCGCACGCGCTCTTCCTCGACCAGGCCAGCCTGGCGACCGTCTGCACCCGGGTCCAGTTCGCCGAGGAGAAATGCCCGAAACGCTCGATCTACGGCAAGGCCCGGGCCTTCACGCCGCTGCTGGGCAAACCGCTGGAAGGACCGGTCTACCTGCGCTCTTCCAACAACACCCTGCCGGACATGGTCGCCCACCTGGAGGGCCAGGTCGACATCGACCTCGTCGGCCGCATCGACAGCTTCAAGGGCGGGATCCGCACCACCTTCGGCCGCGTCCCCGACGTGCCGGTGACGAAGTTCGTGATGACGCTGCCCGGCGGCAGGAAGGGCCTCCTGGTCAACTCGACCAACCTCTGCGCGAAGCCGGTGCGGGCGATCATCCGGATCAAAGGCCAGAACGGGAAGCAGGCCAACAGCAAACCGAAGCTGCGCACCCCGTGCAAACGCAACAAACGAAAGTAGTCACCAAAAAGTGTTACGTCACAGTTTGGTGTCACGGTTACTCGGGTAGTAGCACAGCGAGGTACTTGAAACGTCGCAGAAGGTGTGTATTTTCTCTTTGCGGGAGGGCAGTTCATGGGCGCTACAGGGGGCGTCCTCGTTAAGGGAAAACGAGGAGGGTTAAATGTCAAAGCGCTCGCTTGCGCTGCTTCTCATGTGTCTCGGGTTTCTGTTCGCGTTGTCTCCGGCGGCGCTGGCGGATACCGGGGACGTGATCGAACCGCAGAACGAACCGCCGACGCCGTCTGACGGCTTCCAGGCGGGGACGTGTTACGAAAACCAGGTGGGCGAAGTGCCGGAAACGCCGATCCCCACCAAACCGACGGACACCAGCAAACCCTTTTGCTCTTCGGCCACCCCGGAGATCTTCTTCACCCAGGCCGGAGGTCACCCCCCGTTCGGATTCGACCAGTACATCATCAGGCACAAAGAAGAACCTTCTCCTTTCGGGATCCTCATGCCGCTGGAAGAGGATCCGGGGGATACGCCTCCCTTTGCGGGCCGGGTGCTGAAAACCGAGCGAGTCGATCTTCCCCCGGGATTCACCGAGAACCCGCAGAGCAGCCCCCGGTGCTCGCAGGCTGATTTCAGAAACGAAGTCGCACCGAAAACTTTCGTTCCGGCCTGTGACCCCAGCACGATCGTCGGGCGCAACGAAACCTGGCTGGTCGTGAACACCGCGGGTGTCGTGCCAGCGCCATCGCCTCCGTTCCCGCCGGGGAGCACCCTTCCCAAAGGGTTCGTGATCTCACCGGATCCCGCCAAAGGAACGAGAATCCCCGTTTACAACCTCGTGCCGGACGAGGGCGAACCTGCTCGCCTTGGTTTCGTAGTCGCAGGAACCAGGGTCATCGAACTCGAAGGCGGCGTCGCATGGGAGAGCGACTTCCATGAGTACTTCACGATCAAACTCCCTGCGCCCTCCGTTCCGTTCTCGAGTCTGAAAAGCCGTCTGATCGCCTTTGGTCAGTCGGGTGACGGCGCCCACATCACCCTGCCGACCACCTGCTTCGATCCGAACCAGTGGCCGCACCTCTATTCGACCTGGTTCCGGGGAGAGTCATGGGGCGAACCGAACCCGACCTTCCCGGAAGGCTCGACGCCATGGGAGGCGAAACTGCCGCCCGGCATCGAACCGACGGGCTGCGAGCGGATTCCGTTCGAACCAAGCGTCGGCATCGACCCCGGGACCGACGCGGTCGACTCTCCCGCCGCGGCGACCGTGACCACGAACCTCCCCTTCGAACCGGACGACGAAGGCGGGGAAGTGGAAGAAGTGGAACCGGAGGCGGACGACATTCCCGACCGTTTCGACGGCATCTCGCAGTCGCACGTCCGCAGGGCGGAAGTGGTCCTGCCGAAGGGCATGGGCATCAACCCTTCCGGCGCGCACGGCCTTGCCGCCTGCTCGGACGCCCAGTTCAAGAAGGGCGTGCGGGTGATGGACAACGAATGCCCCGGCGCCTCCGATATCGGCAGCGTCGAAGTCGAATCGCCGCCGCTGAGTGAGCCGCTGATCGGCGACGTCTACGTGGGCGAGCAGAAGAGCCGCGACCCCGAATCGGGCGAGCAGTTCCGCATCCTGCTCGAAGCCAAGAGCGAGCACGAGGACATCAATGCCCGTCTGGTCGGCCATGTCAAGGCCAACAAGACGACCGGCGAGCTGACCGCGGTGCTCGACGACCAGCTGACGAATCAGTTTGCCGGTCCGTTGCCGTCGGGCCTGCCGCAGGTCCCGTTCGAAGAGATTCGGGTTCACTTCGACGGCTCGAAAAACGTGCTCACCAGCCCGCCGATCTGCTCGACGGAGAGCACGAGCTTGTTCGAACCGTGGGCGCGGCCCGGAGAAAAACGTCCCACGGGCGAAAACCCTGACACCGACAAAACCACCGTCACTCTCTCGAATGACCCGACCGGTGGCGCCTGTCCGAAAACGATGGCGGAGCGAAAGTTCACGCCGACCTACAAAGCCAATCCCGACAGCACCGCAGGCGGTGCCTACTCGCCCTTCCACGTCCGCATCGCGCGGCGTGACGGCGAGCAGGAGCTGAAAGTGGTCAACGTCACCCTGCCGAAGGGGCTGACCGGCAAGCTCGCCGGTATCCCCTACTGCCCGGAGGACGCGATCGCTGCGGCGGCCTCGAAGAGCGGTAAAGAAGAGTCCGACAAACCGAGCTGCCCGGAAGACAGCTTCCTCGGCACGGTGACGACGGTCTCGGGCACCGGCGACAACCCGCTGAAACTGCCGGGGAACGTTTGGCTGGCGGGCCCGTACAAGGGTGCTCCGGTCTCCCTGGTCACCACCACGCCGGCGCTGGCCGGCCCGTTCGACCTCGGCACCGTGGTCGTCCGGGTGGCGCTCAACATCAACCCCGAGACCGCTCAGGTCAACGCCGTCTCCGATGTCATCCCCGACGTCTTCGGTGGGGTGAAGCTGGACCTGCGGCAGATCGACATCGATCTATACCGCAAGAAGTTCATGCTCAACCCGACGAACTGCTCTGCGCAGGCGACGACGGGGACGATCAACGGCGGCGGTGCCGACCCGACCAATCCGGCCACGTTCAGCTCCTACGGGGTGAACGACCCGTTCCAGGCGACCGGGTGCAACAAGCTCGGCTTCAAGCCGAAGCTGAAGATCAAGCTGTTCGGCCCGACGGTGCGGAACAAGTACCCGCGCCTGAAGGCTGTGCTCACCGCCCGTAAGGGCGATGCCAACATTGCCCGCACGGCGGTGACGATGCCGAAATCGCTGTTCCTCGAACAGGGCCACATCGGCACCGTCTGCACGCGGCCGCAGCTGGCGTCCCACACCTGCCCGAAGGCCTCGGTCTACGGGTCGGCGGAAGCGAAATCGCCGCTGTTGAAAGGCAAGTTGAAGGGCAAGGTCTACCTCGTGTCCTCCAACAACGAATTGCCTGACCTGCTGGTCGACCTGCGCGGCCAGGTGGAGGTCTACCTCCGCGGCGTGATCGGCAGCGGCAGCACCGGGGGCCTGAAGACGGTCTTCCGCAAGGTGCCCGACGTCCCGGTCAAGCGGTTCGTCCTCAACATGAAGGGCGGCAAGAAGGGCCTGCTCGTCAACTCGACCAACCTCTGCGCGAAGAAGCAGCGGGCGATCGTGAAGATGAAAGGCCAGAACGGCAAGAAGAAGAACAACAACAAGTTCAAGCTGAACGTCGTCTCTTGCGGAAAGAAGAAGGGCAGGTAGTAAGAGCAGTTCCAGCAAGCGAGTCAGTCGCACCGGCGCGGAGAGCCGAATAGCCTCCGCGTCGGTGCGCCCGACGCTTTCAGTCCTGATCGTCGTCTACGAGAACCGCGACGATCTCCAGAGGACCCTTCCCGCCCTGCTCCCCGAGCTCGGCGACGGCGACGAGCTGATCGTCGTCGAGAACAAGCCCGGTGACGGCAGCGCCGAGGCGGTGCGGGAGCTGGCGCCGCGGGCGCGGATCGTGCCGATGGGGCGCAACACCGGCTTCGCCGGCGGCGCCAACGCCGGAGCCGAAGTCGCGAGCGGCGACCTGCTGGTGATCCTCAACCCCGATGCGGCCCCGCAGCCCGGCTTCGGCGAGGCGATCCGCCGGCCCTGGCTGGAGGGCCGCGGCTGGAGCGCCTGGCAGGCCCTGGTCGCAGACGGCGAGGGCCGCCGCGTCAACTCCGCCGGCAACCCGGTCCACTTCACCGGCATCACCTGGGCCGGCGGCCACGGCCTGCCGCTCGACCAAGCACCGGCCGCCGGTGAGGTGACCGTCGCCTCGGGGGCCTGTCTGGCGATCCCGCTCGCGCACTGGCGAGAGGCCGGGGGCTTCCCGGCCGAGTTCTTCCTCTACCACGAGGACGTCGACCTCTCGGTGCGGCTGCGGGCCGCGGGCGGCGCGGTCGGGATCGAGCCCGCCGCGGTCGTCGCCCACGACTACGAGTTCGGCGCCAACGCCGAGAAGTGGTTCTGGCTCGAGCGCAACCGCCTCGCCTTCCTCGTCCGCATCTACCCCGGCGCCCTGCTGGTCCTGCTCGGCCCGGCGCTGCTGGCAACCGAGCTCGCGCTGCTACCGGTCGCCGCCGCGGGGGGCTGGGGGAGGGAGAAGCTGCGCGCCAACCTCGCCTTCCTCCGCTGGCTGCCGCGGCTGTTGCGTGAGCGGCGCGCGGTCCAGCGCCAGCGAACGATCAGCGCCCGTGAGTTTGCGGAGGTCCTGACGCCCGACCTCGACTCCGAGCTGATCTCCCCGCTCGTCCGCACCTGGCCGTTCCGGCTCGCCCTACGCGCGTACTGGCGCCTCGTGCGGCTGCTGTTGCCGTAGCCGATTCTTGCCACACCCCACTGGGGCAAAAGTCGGATGCGCTAGTTCGATTGGCTGATCGGGCGGATCAGGATCTCGTTGAGGTCGACGCCCTCCGGCTGCTCGAGGGCGAACATCACCGCGCGGGCGATGTCGTCGTCGCCGAGGGCACTGTCGCCGGGGCGGTTGTCGAAGAAGGGGGTGTCGACCATGCCCGGCTCGATCAGGGTGACGCGGATGCCGTGGTTGTCGTGCATCTGCCGCAGTTCCTGGCGCAGCGCCTCGCCGATCGCCGTCGCCGCCCACTTCGTCGCCGAGTAGAGCGAGCCCGGCAGCACCCGGCGGCCGGCGATCGAGCTGGTGACGAGGACGTGGCCGTCGCCGCGCTCGAGCAGGTGGGGGAGGGTGGCGCGGATCGTCAGCGCCACCCCGTAGACGTTGGTGAGGACCATCGAGCGCCAGTGATCGGGGCTCTCCTCGAGGAAGCCGCGGGCGGCGCCGAAGCCGGCGTTGGCGAAGACGGCGTCGATGCGGCCGAAGCGCTCCAGGGCGGTCGCGGCCATCGTCTCGACCTGGTCCCACTCGGTGACGTCGCAGCGGACGGCGATCGCCCGCTCCTCGCCGCCGAGCTCCGCGGCGAGCTCCCGCAGCTGCTCCTCGCGGCGCGCCGCCAGCACCAGCCGGTAGCCCGAAGCGGCGGCCCGGGCGGTCGCGGCGCCGATGCCGCTGCTGGCGCCGGTGATCAGCAGAACGGGGTCGTCGGCCATCACCCGTGATTCTCCCAGGTCGGCGCCTTGCGATAATCCGAGATGCCTGTGGACCCTCAGCGGAAGCGGAAGATCCGGCTCGTCGTCGCGCTCAGCACCGCCGTGCTGCTCGCGGTGGCGCTGATCTACACCTCCTTCTCGGCCGCAACCGGAGCGAAGGAGCCCTCGGAACTGCTGAATGCCGCGCCTGGAACCAGCGCCCAGCTGACCGGCAAGGTCGTCAAAGGCTCGATCAAGCGCGATGGAAGAGGGATCGCCTTTCGCGTCGTCGACCGCGACGGCAGGGGAAAGAGCCTGCCTGTCACCTACGAGGGCGCCGTCCCGGACCCCTTCCGCGGCGGGCGCGAGATCGTTCTCACCGGATCGGTCGAGAACGGCGTCTTCGTCGGCGAGCCGGAAACCCTGATCACGAAGTGCCCGTCGAAGTTCACGACCAAGTCTGATGGCTAGCCTCGGCAGCGCCCTGCTGGGCCTTGCCTTCCTCGCCGCCCTCGTCGCGGGCGGGGTCGCCCTCGCCGGACGGAACGGCGACGAGCGCTGGTTACAACTTTCCCGCCGCGTCGTCTACGGCTTCTGCGGCCTGCTCACCGCCTGCGTGGTGATCATCGAGCTCGCGTTCGCCGGCGACGACTTCTCCTTCAACATCGTCCAGCAGCACTCCTCGATCGAGACCCCCGCCGGCTACAAGCTGGCGGCGATGTGGTCGAGCCAGGAGGGCTCGCTGCTGCTCTGGGCCTGGGTGCTCTCGATCGCCGCCAGCGCCGCCCTCTACGCGACCCGTCGCAGGCTGCGCGACCTGGTCCCGTGGGCGACCGCGGTGATGATGGGCGTCGCCGCCACCTTCACGGGACTTTTGTTGTTCGTCCCTGACGTCGACCCCTTTGCGAGCACGCCGACGGTGAATGGAGTGACGCCGGTCGACGGGGTCGGCCTCAACCCGCTGTTGCAGCACCCGAGCATGATGATCCACCCGCCGATGCTCTACTCGGGCTACGTCGCCTTCACGGTGCCGTTCGCCTTCGCGATCGGGGCGCTGGTGACGCGCCGCCTCGACGCCGAGTGGATCCGCGCCACCCGCCGCTTCGCCCTGATCGCCTGGGCCTTCCTCGGCTTCGGGCTCCTGCTCGGCGCCCGCTGGTCCTACACCGAGCTCGGCTGGGGCGGCTACTGGGCCTGGGACCCGGTCGAGAACGCGGCGCTGATGCCGTGGCTGCTCGGCACCGCCTTCCTGCACTCGATCATGG
>JBIOVP010000047.1:0-13772 GCA_044867815.1 Solirubrobacterales bacterium
TCCTCGGGGAGGCGGTGCGCGCCTGGGTGGACGAGATTCCCGAGTCCGAGCTCGAAGTCCACTACGCGAAGGCGATCTCCGAGCTCGACGAGCACGACCTCTCGATGCTCGCCGCCTGGCACGGCTCGCTCGAGGTCGGCCAGCCGGTCCCCAACCGTGACTTCCTCATGGCCGCCTTCAGCTCCCTCGGCGAGAACCGCCGCGAGGCCCTCAAGCTCGCCGCCGGCTTCCGCGGCGAGGAGGCCGTCGACTCCGGCGTCACCGAGGAGGACGCCCTCGAGCTGGTCCTGGGACTCCTCGGCCCACCCCGCCTGATGGAGCTGGCCGCCGAGGCGCTGGAGCTCTACGTGTGGGATCGCGCCGGCAGCGACAACTAGCCACCAGGAGCCTGCAAACCGGCGCATCTCGGGGTCCTCGGTCGTTCGGCTCAGGTCACGCACTGAAGTGCGCTCCCCTCGCCTCACTTCCCTGCGTCCCCCGACCTGCTTGGTTTTCGGCTCCTGGTTTGGTTTCCGGATGCGCGGGCTAACCTCGCTTTAGTGGACGTTCCGCCGCAAGCAATCGTCATCTTCGGCGCCACGGGTGACCTGGCGCGGCGGAAGTTGTTGCCGGGGTTGCTGCGGCTGTTCCAGGCGGGGCTGATGCCGGAGTTTCGGGTGATCGGGATTTCGATGGAGGAGATCAACGACGCCCGGTTTCGGGCGATCGCCGAAGGGGCCTGCCGGAAGTACGCCCGCCATGCCTTCGGCGGCGAGGAGTGGCACGAGTTCTCCGGCCGGCTCTCCTACGTGCCGCACGTGCAGGCGCCGGAGGGGCTGAAGGAAGCGGTCGACAAGGCCGAAGGAGATCTGGGGCCTGAGATGCGACTGCTCCACTACCTGAGCGTGCCGCCGACCGCCGCTCCCGACGTGATCCAGATGCTGAGGACGTGCGGGCTCTCGGAGCGCTCGCGGGTGATCATGGAGAAGCCGTTCGGGACCGATCTCGCCAGCGCCCGCAAGCTGAACGAGATGGTCCACGAAGTCCTCGCCGAGGACCAGGTCTTCCGTATCGACCACTTCCTCGGCAAAGAGGCGGCGCAGAACATCCTCGCCCTGCGCTTCGCCAACGGCCTCTTCGAGCCGATCTGGAACCGCAGCCACATCGATCACATCCAGATCGACGTGCCGGAGACCCTCGGGGTCGGCACCCGCGCCGCCTTCTACGAGAAGACGGGTGCCTTCCGCGACATGGTCGTCACCCATCTGTTCCAGATCCTCGCCTTCGTCGCGATGGAGCCGCCGACGGCGCTGGCGCCGGGACCGATCACCGACGAGAAGAACAAGGTGTTCCGCAGCCTGCAGCCGCTCGACCCCGCCCAGGTGGTGCGCGGCCAGTACGAGGGCTACCGCGAGGAGGAGGGCGTCGATCCGGACTCCCGGACCGAGACCTTCGTCGCGTTGAAAGCCGAACTCGACAACTGGCGCTGGAGCGGCGTCCCCTTCTACCTGCGCACCGGCAAGCGGATGGGGGAAAACTCGCGGATCATCTCGATCGCCTTCCGCGAGCCTCCGCACGCGATGTTCCCCGAACACTCCCGGGTCGGCCGCTACGGGCCCGACCACCTCACCTTCGACCTCGACGAGTCCTCCCGCGTCTCGCTCTCCTTCTACGGCAAGCGGCCGGGGATGGGGATGGTTCTCGACAAGGCGAGCATGCAGTTCTCGCTGGAGGAAACCGGCCACCGCGACGAGACCGTCGAGGCCTACGAGCGGCTGATCCGCGACGCGATGATCGGCGACCGCACCCTCTTCACCACCGCGGTCGGGATCGAGCGGCTCTGGGAGGTGTCCGAACCGCTGCTGCAGGACCCACCGCCGGTGAAACCGTACCCGCAGGGATCGTGGGGGCCGACGGAGATCGGCGCCCTGATCGCCCCGCACAGCTGGCGCCTGCCGTTCGCCCGGCGCTGGCGCGAAGCGCCGGCCCACGGCGGCAACGGGGCCGCGGTCGAGCGCGAGCGCGCCTAGCTGGGTGCGCCGTCGAGCGCGGCGCGGATCTCGGTGATCGCCTGCCCGTTGTCGCGGAAGTGGACCGACTTCATCCCCGCCTTCCCGGCGGCTTCGCAGTTGACCTGGAGGTCGTCGACAAAGAGGCAGGCCTCGGCCGGCATCCCGATCCGCTCCAGCGTCAGCTGGTAGATCCGCCCTTCCGGCTTGCGGCAGCCGACGAAGGCGGAGTCGACGATCTCCTCGAAGATCTCGTCGACCGGCAGCATCGAGCGCCAGAGCGGCTCCCACTCGCGCACGTTGTTGGTCAGCATCGCCATGTTCAGCCCCCTCGTCTTCAGCTCGCGCATCAGCGCGATCATCTCCTCGTTCGGATGCAACGCGCCCCAGAACCTCTGGCGGAAGTGGTGGAGATGGGGCCGGTGGCCGAGGATCGACTCGAGCCCCTCCTCGAGCCCTTCGATGAACTCGTCCTCGCTGATCTCGCCCCGCTCGAGCTTGAAGAGCGGCAGCTCCTCGCCCTCGGCGAGGCCCTCGCGCATCGCCAGGCCGAGGTTTTCGGGCGAAATGCCGCTGTCGTCCTGGAAGGCGGCGAAGGCGGCGAGCAGCGGCGTGGTGAGGACGCCGCCGAAGTCGGAGACGACCGCCCGCAAGCCACTGGTCGGTGGCTCAGCCATCGGCGCTGCGGGCGACCTCGTAGGTGCCGAGGCCCTCGCGCCCCTCGACCGACCAGCGGAAGAAGGCGATCTGCGAGTCGACCCCCTGCCGGCGCACGCGGACCGAGTTGATCAGCGTCCCCGCCCCGCGCAGCGGCCGCATCTCCTCGACGTCGGGCCACAGCTCGAGCGTCGCCCGCCGCTGGACCCCGTCCTCGCCGTACTCGGTCGAGAGCAGCGATTCCTCGAACTGAAGCGGCGCGCCGTCGGCGTCGCAGAGGACCGCGGTCACCTCCTCTTCTCCGTGCGCCTCGGCGTCGGTAGGGGTGTGCGAGGTAAGCGCAAGCAGCCCGCCGTCGTCGAAGACGATCCCGATCGACCGCCGCACGATCTGACCCTGCTGGCTCATGTCGCGCAGCCTAGTAGCCGCCGGGGTGTGGTTGAGCTTTGGCCTCCATGAGAGGCCGAACCTCAACCACACCTTGGGAATAGATTCTTCTCCCATGTCCGAGCTGACGATCCGCGACGCCGACCCCCAGCGCGACGCCGCCGCCTGCGCGGAGATCTACGCACCGCACGTCGAGGGCAGCCCGGTCTCATTCGAGGAACGGGCGCCGGGCGCGGCCGAGTTGGCGGCGCGGATCGAGCGCTACGGCCGCAGCCATGCCTGGCTCGTCGCCGAGCGGGAGGGACGGGTGGCCGGCTACGCCTACGCGACCCCCTTCAACGAGCGGCCGGCCTACCGCTGGAGCACCAGCGTCTCCGTCTACGTCGCCGAGGAGGCCCGCGCCGCCGGCGTCGGCCGCGCCCTCTACAGCGCCCTCTTCGACCGCCTCCGCGACCGCGGCTTCCGTATGGCCTGCGCCGGGATCACCCTGCCGAACGAGGCGAGCTGCAGCCTGCACGAGGGCCTCGGCTTCGAGCTGGTCGGCATCAACCGCGAGATCGGCTGGAAGCAGAACGCCTGGCGCGACGTCGGCTGGTACCAGCTCGAGCTGACGCCGGCGGGGGAGGGGCCGCCGCCGGAGCCGCGTTAGCTCCCGGCTACCATGGGGCCATGTCCGAGAACCCCGCAGCAGACCAACAGGCCACCGCGACCGACCAGCACGACGAAACCCTCACCGAGGAGGACGTCTTCGAGGTGCTCGAGGAGGTCATCGACCCCGAGCTCGGGCTCGACTTCGTCTCCCTCGGCCTCGTCTACGACGTCAACATCGAGGGCAGCGAGGTCTACGTCACCTTCACCCTGACGACCCCCGCCTGCCCGATCGGCCCCCAGGTCTCCGAGCAGATGCGCGAGTTCGTCGGCGACCTCCCCGGCGTCACCGCCGTCCACCCCAAGATGGTCTTCGACCCCCCTTGGAACCCGGAGATGATGACCGAGGACGCCAAGTTCGCCCTGGGGTTCTAGGGCTGCCGCCGGAACAGCAGGTGCGCGAGGCCGGCGTGGTCGACCTCGCCGTCCTGCTCGCAACCGACCTTTTCGGCGACGCGGCGGGAGGCGGCGTTGGCCGGCAACACCAGCGCCACCAACTCTTCGAGCCGTAGCTCGCGCGCCCACGCGATCGCTGCGGTCGCCATTTCGGTGGCGTAGCCTCGACTGTGGAGGGCCGGCTCGATGCTCCAGGCGAGCTCGACCATGGCGGTTTCTTCGACGACGGTCCAGTGGAGGCCGCCGCGGCCGGCGAAGGTGCCGGACTGCTTCTCGATCAGGACCCAGGGGCCGAAGCCGTGGTCGGACCAGTGGGTGCAGTCGCCTTCGACCAGCTCGTCCAGGGCACCGGAGTTGAAGGGCGGCAGGGGAGGGGGGCGCACCCAGCGCTCGATCTCCGGGTGGGTGAAGTGGGCGTGGTAGAGGGCGCGGTCCTGGGGGGCCGGCGGGCGGAGGAGGAGGCGCCGGGTCTGCCGCTCCTCGCTGCTCAACTCAGCTCCGATCGCTGCGCGGCAGGCGGGGGTCGTCATCGGCCTCCGGCGGCACCTCTTCGGCGGTCCCCTCGAAGTCGTAGTCGCGGCCGGGTCGCTGCCCGGACGGCGGGGGCGCTCCAAACGGGCTGGGCCCGCCGCGGGACATGCCGACCACCGCGAAGCGGCCGATCGTGAACCGTTTCAGCAGCCGGCGGGTGATCGCGCGGGTCGGCGGCAGCAGCAGGAAGAGGCCGAAGATGTCGGTGATGAAGCCGGGGGTCAGCAGCAGGGTGCCGCCGATGATGATCAGCGCCCCGTCGGCCACCTCTCGGCCGGGAAACCGCCGCGCCGCCAGCGCTTCGTTGAAACGCCGCCAGGCGCCCCGTCCCTCGTGTTTGAGCAGCCACGAGCCCAGCAGCGCATCGGCCAGCAGCAGGAACAGCGTCGGCACCACCCCGATCAGCTGCCCGACCTGGATGATCACGTAGAGCTCCGCGATCGGGACGACGATGAAGAGGAGGACCAGGAGCAGGGGCATCTCGGTAGCTCGCTACCCGGGGGAAAAGGAGGCTACGCCGCCTTGACCGACTTGCCGGCGGCCGTCTCCAGCTCGGCCAGCGATTCGCTCAGCCCGTTGCTGACGACTTCGATGTCCTCCATGCAGTCGTAGTCGGCGAGCAGGCCGAACCCGACCTTGCCGTTGTAGCTCATGATCGCCACCGCCAGGCAGTGGTTCTGCGGCAGGAAGGCGACGGGGTAGACCTCCTCCAGTTCCTTGCCCAGCACGTAGAGCGGCATCTGCGGCCCCGGCACGTTGGTGACGATCAGGTTGAAGAGGCGGGTGGAGAAGTTGATCCGCGAAGCCTGGGCGAGCAGGGTCGGTGGCGCGAAGTCGTTGAAGCGGGAGATCACTTCCGCCCCCAGCGCCTGTTTCGAGCGCTTGAGGCCGGCCATCGCGTCGCTGATCGTGCGCAGCCGCCGCACCGGGTCCTCGATGTAGACCGGCAGCGGCCCGCGCATCAGCGCGATCCGGTTGCCGAGGTCGCCACGCTCGTCCTGCGTTCGAATCGAGACCGGCACCAGCGCCCGCAGCTCCAGGCCCTCGGTGCGGACGCCGCGCCCGTGCAGCCACCTACGCAGCGCCCCGGTGACGACGGCGAGGACGACGTCGTTGACGGTGCCGCCGAAGGTGTCCTTGATCCCTTTGAAGGTGGCGAGCTCCGAGCGCGCCCAGACGTAGCGGCGGTGCGGTCCGATCTCTTCGTTCAGCGGCACGTCCGGCGCCGGGTCGGCGAAGGCGCTGACGATCTCGCCGACCCCCTCCAGCCCCTCGACCACCTTGCGCGCCGTCGTCTCCGGATTGCGGACCACGTCGACCGCGCGCTCGGCCAGCTTCACCGGCGCCGCCACCGCGTCGGCGATCCCGCGCGCGACCAGCTCGGTCGTCCCCGGTTCGGGCTGCGGCACCCAGTCGTCCTCCAGCTCCATAGGCTTCGCCTCGCGCTCGAGGTCGAAGAGGACCGTTCCGATGTCGACGCCCGATACCCCGTCGACCATCGCGTGGTGGGTCTTGGTCAGGATCGCGAAGCGGGTGCGCTCCAGGTTCTGCGCCAGCCACAGCTCCCAGAGCGGCTTCGAACGGTCGAGCTGCTGGGAGAAAATCCGTCCCGCCAGCCGTTTCAGCTGTGCCTCACCGCCCGGATCGGGCAGCGCGGTGTGGCGGATGTGGTACGTGAGGTTGAAGTTGACGTCGTCGGCCCAGAGCGGCCGGCCGGCCTCCAGCGGCGGCACCACCAGCTTCTGGCGGAAGCGCGGGACCAGCGGCAGGCGGCTGCGGACGTGCGCGACCAGGTCGGTGTACTTCGGCGGCGGCCCCTCGAAGATCAGGATCGCCCCCACGTGCATGTGGCTGCTGGAGCTCTCGTTGGTCAGGAACGAGGCGTCGACGGCGGTGAGCCGGTCCAGATGACGTCCGGAAGTTGCCATTCAGCAAGGCTACTTATGCCCGAGTTTGCGGGCAGCCAAGCCTTGTACCCTGAAGGAATGCCTGCCACCCTCACGGGCCCGAAACGGGTCCTTCTCGCCGCGCCGCGCGGCTACTGCGCCGGCGTCGACCGTGCCGTGCAGACGGTCGAGCGCGCGCTCGAGCTCCACGGGGCGCCCGTCTACGTGCGCAAGGAGATCGTCCACAACAAGCACGTGGTCGAAGAGCTGGCCAAGCGCGGGGCGATCTTCGTCGAGGAGGAGACCGAGGTGCCGGAGGGCGCAATCGTCGTCTTCTCCGCCCACGGCGTCGCCCCCAGCGTGCACGAGAACGCCGCCGCCCGCCAGCTGAGGACGATCGACGCGACCTGCCCGCTGGTGACCAAGGTCCACGTCTCCGCCCGCCGCTTCGCCGCCCAGGGCTACACGATCATCATGGTCGGCCACGAGGGCCACGAGGAGGTCGAAGGGACGACCGGTGAGGCGCCCGACAGCATCGTCCTGATCGAAACCGCCGACGAGGTCGAGGCGCTCGAGGTCCCGGACCCCAACAAAGTCGCCTTCATCACCCAGACCACCCTCTCGGTCGACGAGACCGCCGAGGTGATCGCCGCCCTGCGGGCCAGGTTCCCCGGCATCGTCGCCAGCAAGTCCGACGACATCTGTTACGCGACCACCAACCGCCAGATAGCCGTCAAGCAGCTGGCCCGCGAGTGCGACCTGGTCCTGGTCATCGGCTCGACCAACTCCTCCAACTCCAACCGCTTGGTCGAGGTCGCGCGCGAACACGGCGCCGCCTCCTGGCTGATCGACAACCACACCCAGGTGCAGGAGGAGTGGTTGGAGGGAGTCGAGACCGTCGGCATCACCTCCGGCGCCTCGGCCCCCGAGGAGCTGGTCGAGAGCCTCGTCTCCTTCTTCCGCGAGCGCGGCGCCGAGGACGTCTCCGAGCTGCGGACCGTCCACGAGGACGTCCGCTTCATGCTCCCGAAGGAGATCCGCGACGAGGTCGCGGCGCGCGCCTGATCGACGATTGGCGAAGTGAGCCGGCCATAGGCGGGCTAACTCACCAAGCGCCTAACCCCAGTCCGGTCTCGCCACGACGCCGCGGTCGAAGTCGCTGATCGGGCGCTCCTTGTCAGCGACCTCACCGCCGTTGGACTGCGAGCCGCTGGCGGCGCTGGTGTTGCCCTCGCGGGTCGGGACCATCCCGTTCCTGGCCGGGCCACGGACGGTGACGATGTGCTCGGCGTTCCAGAGCGTGCCGATGTCCCCGGCGCGCGCCTGGGCGACGGGTACGGCGCTGAGGCCGTTACCGCCGGAGAGGGCGTCGGAGAGGATGAAGCCGGCGTAGCCGAGGCGGATCCGGGTCGGGATCCTTGCGCCGCCGACTTTTACCACGATCCAGCAGGCGCAACAGCCGCACCAGAAGACCGGTTC
Source organism: Solirubrobacterales bacterium (assembly GCA_044867815.1). GTDB lineage: Bacteria > Actinomycetota > Thermoleophilia > Solirubrobacterales > 70-9 > VAYN01. The sequence continues at coordinate 7,973 of JBIOVP010000047.1, forward strand.
GCTGTAGCCGGTGAACTTGATCATCTCCTCAACCCTGCCGCCCCAGTTGGAGCCGGCCGGTTCCTCGTGGACGCCGACCAGGCTCCTGGTCTGCTCGATCGCCCGCTCGCCCGCGGTCTTGTCGAACCGTTTGCGCAGCTGCTTGCGGTAGTCCTCCCGTTTCCTGCCGGCCTCCTCCTCCTCTTTGGTCCGGTCGCGGCCGCCGCGGATCAGCTTCTGCACCCCTTCGGAGACCGTGTTGCGCTCCAGTTTGTCCTGGGCGTCGCCCATCACTCCGAGGCTCAGCGCCACCCGCTCCGCGGCCGTCATCGTCCGCGGGCCGAATTCGTCGTCGACGGCGACCTCGCAGTCGATTTTCAGATGGTCGAACTGCTTGTTGATGTTGCTCTGCAGGGCCCCGACGTCGGCCCCGTGGACGATCGGGGAGATCAGGCCGAAGGGGCGGTGGACGGTTTTCTCCTTGTCAGCGGGCGTCTGATGTTTGGCGGGCATGGCGCCTTCCTCTCGTCGGGGTGCCGCAGGTGCGGCGATGAGAGTCAGGTACCGGGGCGCCGCCGGCGAAAGCAACCGCGCCGCCAGCTATTTGGATAAGAAACCCTGATGATTTATAGGAACGAGGATGTTCAGGGCGCGTAGCGGTGGTGCAGCATCAGGTCGTTGCCGTCGGGATCGGTGAAGAAGGCCATGTGGCAGACACCGGTGTCGAAGGTGTCGCCGAGGAACTCGACGCCTTTGCCTTCCAGCTCCTTGCGTGCGACTTCGACGTCATCGACGTGAAGGGCGGGGTGCGCGTTTTTCTGGGGCGCGAACTCCATCCCCTGTTTCGACGGTTCCCAGATCGCGAAGCAGGTGTCGCCGACCCAGAACTCGAAGCGGCCGCGGTCGTCGGGGCGCAGCCCGAGCGTCTCGACGTAGAAGGCGCGCGAGCGCTCGGCGTCGGTTGACGGGATGCCGATGAAGTCGGTCCTGGTGATCATCGTTCCTCCTTTGCGGCGAAGCCGCGCTGTTAGGGGACGCCGGGGGCGAAGCTGAGCGACCAGATCTTTACACCTGGGCTCGGCCGCAGGACCAGGCTGTGGGCCTCGTGGCGCGGGTGCTCGGCGAGGGTGCGGAGGCCCGGGGAGGAGCCGGCCTGGACCGTGCCCCACCCGCCGTCGATCTCGACCTCGATCTCGCCCACGCCCTCGACCGTGGCGAAGGCGCCGCCGGCCTGGTAGTCGAGCGCCAGGTCCTCGCCGTCCTCGCCGGCGACCCAGGGGCGCTGCCAGGAGCCGCCGGGGAACTGCTCCGGGGTGGGGGGGATGACGCGGGCGCCGGGGCCGTCGCTGGCGCGCAGCGGCGCCATCGGCTCGGGCAGGTCCTGCAGCGCGTCCATCTCCCGCAGCTCGGCCTGGATCGCTTCCTCGGTGGCGCGGTATTCGCCCTCGCCGAAGTGGGCCCAGGAGAGCGAGCCGCCGAGGCTCCAGAGGAAGAGGCTGGGCCAGCCCTCGCAGCCGTAGGCGCTCCAGAGCTCGTGATCGGCGTCGACCGCGACCGGGAACTCGACCCCGAGCCCCCGCAGCCCGGCGGCGACGTTCTCGGGTTTAGCGGCGAAGGGGAAGCGTGGCGCCTGGACGCCGATCACACTCAGGCCCGCCTCGCGGTAGCGGCGGTGCCACTCGGCCAGGTAGGGCAGCGTGCGGACGCTGTTCAGCTGCGCGTATTCGACGAAGTGGACCAGCGCCGGCCCACCGGCCGTCAGCGCCGGCATCGACTCCGGTTCGGTGCCGACCCAGGCGAGGCCGGTCGGCAGGTCGGGGGCGGCGATGTTGTCGCGTCCAGGTCGCATTTGGGCTCGGTTGAGGGCGGACAGTATCCTGGCCCGTGTGACCGAGCTCGTCACGTTCCTGCTGCCGGCGCTGCCGCTGCTCGCGTTGCTGGCGACTCTTCTGCTCGGCCACTACCCCGGCTGCGAGGCGATCGTCCGCCTCTCGGCATGGATGGCAAGGCACGGCAGGTCGAGACAAGGCGTGGCCCTCAAGGCAGGGCTTCCGACGCCGCCCCGTTCGTTCGCACCCTCTGGCGGCCTCCTGATCGCCCTCGGCCTCGCCCAGCGCCCGCCGCCGCCCGCCGCCTGACCAGAAACGTCAGTTCTGCGGTTCCTTTCGCACCTATGCCGTGCAAAAGGAACCACGCGATTCGAACACGCGCGAGATCCGCGTGGAAGGAGCGAGTGATGAAAACGAGAACCGCACCTATCGGGGTCGTCCTGGTGGTTGTCGCCGTGGTCATGCTGATCGTCCTCAGCGGAGGCGACGACAATGGCAGTGACGCGACCACGAGCGGCAACGCGATCAACCAGGAAGCAGGGAAGGGGAGCGGCGGCGAAGGCAGGGAAGCCGAAGCGCAGCCGGAGGTGAAGACGATCGTCGTCGGCAAGGACGGCAAGCCGGTCGGCGGCATCGCCGAGATCGACGTCAACAAGGGCGACGAGGTCCGCTTCAAGGTCAAATCCGCGATCGCCGAGGAGGTTCACGTCCACGGCTACGACCTGATGAAGGACGTCCCCGCCGGCGGCACCGTCACTTTCGAATTCCCGGCTGAACTCGAAGGCATCTTCGAGGCCGAGCTGGAGGGACAGGCCGAACAGATCCTGGAGCTGCGGGTCGAACCGTGAGCTTCATTCCCTTCGCCCACGCGCTTGCATCCAGGCAGGATCTCCCGATCCCCGCCTGGCTCTTCGCGTGGGCGGCCTCGATCGTCCTCATCGTCTCCTTCTTCGCCCTCTCGGCGGCCTGGCGGGAGCCGAAACTCGAGGACGAACACCGGCGGCCGCTGGGAGAGCGCCTCTCGGGCGCCCTCCTCGGCCTACCGTTGCAGGTCCTCTGCGGCGCGGTTGGCGTCTTCCTCCTCGGCGTCGCCGTCTACGCCGGCCTCGAAGGCACCGAAGCGCCCGACCGCAACTTCGCCCTCACCTTCCTCTTCGTCACCTGCTGGCTCGGCTTCCCCTTCTTCTCGGCCGTCTTCGGCGACCTCTTCCGCCCCTTCAACCCCTGGCGGGCGATCGGCCGCACCGTCGGCGCGGCCGTCACCGCGATCGCCGGCCAGCGCCCCGCCCACCTCCGCTACCCCGAGAAGCTCGGCCGCTGGCCGGCCGCGATCGGCCTGCTCGGCGTCGTCTGGCTGGAGGTCGTCTACGGCGCCGGCGGGATCGGGATCGAACCCCACGCCACCGCCGTCGCCGCCCTCGTCTACAGCGCCTACACGCTGGCGATGATGGCGGTCTTCGGGGTCGAGGAGTGGTGCGAGCGCGGCGAGACCTTCTCCGTCTACTTCGGGATGTTCGGCCGGCTCGGGATCTTCGGCACCCGCGACGACCGGCTCCAGCGCCGCCGCCCGCTCTCGGCAACGACGAGCTGGGCGACGGTCCCCGGCTCGGCCGCGGTCGTCATCGCCTCGATCGCCACCACCAGCTTCGACGGAGGTCAGGAGGGGGCGTTCAAGGACACGCTCGAATCGCTGGTCGAATGGCTCGCCGACGCCGGGCTCGGCCCGACCGCCTCGCTGCGATGGGGCGAGACCCTGCTGATGCTGGCCTGCTTCGCCGGCGTCGCCCTCGTCTACCTGCTCGGCGTGCGCGGGATGCGGACCGTCCCCGGCGCCCCCTCGTTGGCCAGGCTCCGCACCGGCTTCGCCCACACCCTGATCCCGATCGCCCTCGCCTACCTCGTCGCCCACTACTTCAGCTTCTTCGTCTTCCAGGAGCAGGCCCAGTTCGGCTTCCTCCTCTCCGACCCGCTCGGCACCGGCACCACCGACCTCTTCGGCACCGCCTCCTGGGAAGTCGACTACTCGATCCTCAGCGCCAACACCATCTGGTATGTCCAGGTCGCGGCCCTCGTCATCGGCCACGTCGTCGGCCTCATGCTCGCCCACGACCGCGCCCTCGTCTACTGGCCCGATTACCGCCGCGCCACCGCCTCGCAGTACTGGATGCTGGCCGTGATGGTCGCGTTCACCTGCTTCGGCCTCTACCTGCTTTCCGTCTCGAACGGGTAGGGGAGAGGTGCCGATGCTGCCCCTCGCCCACGTCGTCCACCAGCTGCTCTGGATCCTCTACACGATCCCGATCCTGATCGTCGCCGCCGCGATCATCCGCAACATGGTCGCCCAGCGGCGGGCAGGCCGAACGGAGAACGAGGAGCCGGGCTAGAGGATCTCGGCCAGGCGCGTTTCGAGCGCCTCGGAGATGCTGTCGCGGACGGGACCCTCGGCGAGGCGTTCGACCAGGGACTCGAGGAAGCCTTCGATGATCAGGGATTTGGCGGCCTCGTCGTCGAGGCCGCGGGAGGTGAGGTAGAAGAGCTGGTCCTTGTCGACCTGGGCGATCGCGGCGGCGTGGGTGCAGCGGACGTCGTCGGCGAGGATCTCGAGGCCGGGGATCGCGTCGGCGTGAGCCTCGGGGGAGAGGAGGAGGTTGCGGCTCTCCTGGAAAGCGTCGGTCTGCTGGGCGCCGGGGTCGACCTTGATCATCCCGCGCCAGACGGCGGTGGCTCCGGCGGCGAGGACGCCGCGGAAGGCGAGGTCGGAATTGGTGTTCGGCGCCGCGTGCTCTTGGATCGTGTCGAAGTCGAGGTGCTGGCCGGCGCCGCCGGCGTAGCCGCCGGTGACCCGCGCCTCGGAGCCCGGTCCGGCGAGTTTGGTCTCCATCCGCACCTTGCCGCGGCCCGAGCCGAAGCCGAGCGCGGCCCAGTCGAGGCGGCCGTCGCGCTGGACCTCGGCGCGCTGGGTGGCGAAGATCCAGCTCTGCTCGGAGATGTCCTGGGTGTTGACGTAGCGCAGGGTGGCGGCCTGGCCGACGGCCAGCTCGACGACGCTGTTGAGGACCGCGTCGACCTCGTCGTCGGCCGAGGACCAGTGCTCCCAGACCTCGGCCTCGGCGCCGTCCTCGAGCACGATCAGCGTCCGCCAGTTGACCGAGGCGCCGTTGGCGTTGACAGGCACCTCGATCTGGATCGGCTCGCTCAGGGTCACGCCCGCCGGCACGTGGATGAGCATCCCATTGCGTGGGACCGCCTCGTTGCGGGCGACGAATGGGTCATCGCTGGGGACGAGGGTGCCGAGCCTGTCGACCAGGTCGGGGTGGGAATCGGCCGCCTCCGCTAGATCCAGCACCGTTGCGCCGCTGCCGCCTGCGATGACCGGCACCGCCTCGGTCGCCTCGTAGGCGTCGAGGTCGAGGCTGGAGATGTCGGTGAATTCCCAGCCCTTCGTCTTGGCGTTGGGAAGTGGCGGGAGGGTTTGAGTGGAAGTCATCAGCTCTTCGATCGGTGATTTGGGGAGGACGAGGGAGTCGCTGGCAAGGACGCAGCGGTGGGGGGCAGTGCTTTGCACGACCCCCACCCGAGGACGCAGCCAGCGGCGTCCTCGTTCCGCCAAATCATCCGATCGAGCCCTCCATCTGCAGCTCGATCAGCCGGTTCAGCTCGACCGCGTACTCCATCGGCAGCTCCTTGGTCACCGGCTCGATGAAGCCGTTGACGATCATCTTCGAGGCCTCCTCCTCGTCGAGCCCGCGGCTCTGCAGGTAGAAGAGCTGCTCGTCGCCGATTTTGGAGACGGTCGCCTCGTGGCCGATGTCGGCGTCGTTCTCGTCGATCCGGATCGTCGGGTAGGTGTCCGAGCGCGAGTCCTCGTCGAGGAGCAGCGCGTCGCAGACCACCTTCGAGCGCGATTCGCTCGCCCCGTCGGCGACTTCGAGCAGGCCGCGGTAGGTCGCCCGGCCGCCGTCCTTGGAGATCGACTTGGAGAAGATCGAGGA
>JBIOVP010000048.1:0-9127 GCA_044867815.1 Solirubrobacterales bacterium
ACTTGCCGGGGAGGGTGGGGAGCGGCCCCCCTTCCCCTCGGACGGCCGCGGCAGGGACCTCCAAAGCCCGAACCCGGCAACAGCGACGACGAGCAGATACGGCACCGGGTCGAGCGCGCCGAAGCTCCCCAGCAACTCAGCAGCCCAGATCAGCAGCGCCAGGGCGATCACCGCGCTCGCCAGGTGCGCCGGCGCCCCCTCGAACCGGGGCAGCAGCCGCGTCCGCACCGCCGTCCCACCCAGCCAGGCGAACCCGCCCAGCAGCAGGACCTCGGCAACTCCCAGCAGGTACCGCCCCGGATCGAGCATCCGCCGCTAGCGGCCCCGCCGCAGCAGCAGGCGGCTCATCTGCTCCAGCTCCGCCACCCGCAGCAGTTTCGCCACCGAGAGGTAGACGGCGAGGCCTGCGCCGAGTCCCACGCCCAGGGAGACGATCTGCCCCACCAGCCCTCTCCCCAGCGCCTCGTCGAGCACGTCCCAAACGATCCAGCTGATCGCGGCAAGGCCGGCGGCGGCGATCGTGATCCGCACCGCCGCCGAGATCAAACGCCCGATCTGCAGCCCGTGGAGGATCCGCCGCAGGATCACGCCCTGGGCGACGACGCTGGCGGCGGTGGCAATCCCGGTCGAGGCGACGATCCCGCCCACCCCGAGGTGGTAGAGGCCGACCGCCGTCCCCGCCGTCAGCACCAGGTTGCCGGCCGAGATCCAGGTCGGGATCCAGGGCTTCTGCAGGCTGAAGAAGGTTCGGGTGAGGAGGAGGAAGAGGCCGTTGGTCGGCAGCGAGAAGGCGAACCAGAAGAGCGCCGTCCCCACCACTTCCGTTTCGTGGGCTTCGAAGGCACCGCGCTGGTAGATCAGCCGGATCATCGGGTCGGCGAGGACAAGGATCGCCGCCGCGGCCGGGACCAGGACGAAGAGGATCTGGCGCATCCCGTTCGCCATCGTCGAGCGCAGGTCGTCGATCGCGCCGGCGCTGGCGAAGCGGGCCAGGGTCGGGAACAGCACCGTCGCGATCGCCACCGAGAAGATTCCCTGCGGCAGCTGGTAGATGCGGAAGGCTTTGTCGATCGCCGCCGGCGCCTCCTCGGAGACGAGGCTGCCGAAGAAGCTGTTGATCAGCAGGTTGAAGTTGATCAGGCCGAGGCTGATCGTCACCGGCAGCATCAGCACCAGCACCCGCCGCACCTTCGGACTGCGCCAGTCGAAGCTGAGGCTGAAGCGGAACGGGGTGTTGCGCAGGTCCCAGGCCGGGATCAACAGCTGCACCGCGGTGCCGACGAGGATCCCGATCGCGTAGGCGTAGATCCGGTCCCGCCCCTCGAACATCGGCTCCAGGACGACGAGGACGAGGATGATCGTCAGGTTCCAGAACAGCGGCGAGATCGCGAAGGCGCCGAAGCGGTCGTAGCTGTTGAGGACGCCGACGACGATGCCGCTGACCCCGAGCAGGACGAGGATCGGGAAGAGGACCTGGGAGAGCGAGACCGTGAGGTCGAGGATCTCGCCTTCGAACCCGGGCGCGAAGAGCGGCATGATCACCGGCGCCAGGAGGACGAAGAAGGCGGTGATCGCGCCCAGGACCATCGTCACCAGCAGCAGCATCGTCGAGGCGAGCCGGAAAGCCTCTTTGTAGGCCTTCCTGCCGAGCAGTTCGGTGAAGACGGGGACGAAGGCCGGCTGCAGGGCCGCGTCGGCGAACAGCGCCCGGATCAGGTTCGGAACCTGAAAGGCAATCGTGAAGGCCGACATCGGCCCGCTGATCCCGTAGTAGCCGGCGGCGACCACTTCGCGGCCGAGGCCGGCGACGCGCGAGGCGGCGGTCGCGATCGAGAAGAAGGCGGTCGAGCGGGCCAGTCGCCCCGCCTGCGTGCCGGGAGCCGGCTCGGCGCCGAATTCCTCGCCCGGATCGAACCCCTCGGCCTCGCGAACCCCGACGTCGGAGGCGAGCGCCGCCTCGTCGGCGTTGATCGGCCGCTCGTCGGGATTCGGGGTGTCAGGCGCCCTGGGCGTCTCCAAGCTTCGTCTCAATCGCTATAGTCGGCGGCCGCCCGGAGCCGGCAAGGCGCCCGCTCGGGAACTTGACATGGCCAACATAGCCTCACAGAAGAAGCGGATACTGCGCAGCGAGCGCGAGCGGACCGAGAACCGTCTGCTCACGAGCACCGTGAAGACGCACTTCCGCCGCCTCGAAAGCGCGGTGGAGTCCGGTGATGCCGACAACATCGCCAGCGAGCAGCGCGATCTCGTCTCGAAGATCGACAAGGCCGTGCAGAAGGGCGCCCTCCACAAGAACACGGGTGCCCGCAAGAAGGCGAAAGCCGCACGGATCGCCGCCGGCTCCGCTTCCTAAGCCGCGCCTGCAGCCGCTTTTCTCAGCGCCAGCGTGAACGCCAGCTCGTCGCCGTAGTCGGCGCCGCCGCGGCACCAGAGCTCCAGGTCCGCGAGCGTCTCCGTTGCCGTTCGCAGGCTGGCCAGGTCGGTGCCCTGCAGGCGCTTGACCAGCTGCTTCGCGGCGTAGGGATGCATCTTCAGCGAGGACTCGACCTGCGGTGCCGGGATCCCCTCTTCGAGCTGGGCCGCGGCGGCGCAGGCGCTGCGCAGACGGGAAGCGAGGCCGTAGATGAGACCGGTGACGCCCTCGCCCTGCCCGATCAGCCGCTCGCCGATCCGCAGCGCCGCCGCCGCGTCGCCTTCGATCAGCGCGTCGGAGAGCGACCAGACCGCGGCTTCGGAGGTGTCGGCAACCATCGCCGCCAGATCGTCGGCGCTCACTTCTCCCCCCTCTCCCGCCCAAAGCGCGAGCCGCCCGAGCTCGTTGCGGAGCCGGACCGGGTTGGCGCCCATCCGCTCGACCAGCATCCGCGCCGCCGCCTGATCGAGCCGGAAACCGAGCCGCTGGGCTTCGCCGACCAGGACCCGCGGCATCTCCCGCGCCTTCGGCGCCTCGAACTCGTGCACCTCGGCGTTGACCGCCTTCACGGCCTTGAGCAGCTTCGTCGGCGGCTTGTCGCGGCAGATCAGGACCAGGGTCAGGTCCGGCGGTAGCTCCGCCAGCGCCGCGATCACCGGCTCCAGCTGTTTGTCGCGCCAGCGCTCGATCCCGTCGGCAAGCAGGTAGCGGCGCGACTCCATCAGCGACATCGCCGGGATCGCCGCCAGCAGCGCCTCGTGGTCGGGCATCCCCCTGCCCTCCAAGGCCTCGAAGACCTCCAGCGTCGCCTCGCCCCCCTCGCGCTCGGCCCGCGCCCGCAGCCGCGCCCGGGTGGCGTCGATTTTCGCCCCGTCGCTGCCGGCGATCAGGTAGAGCGGCTTCATCTCCTCGGCCATCGGGGCCGAGTCTAGATCGCGGTGCGGCTCGCCTACTTGCTGTGGCCGAGCGCTTTGCCGTTGCCGTTGCCGGGCGAGTCTTCCGGGGCGGGGCCGGTCCCGCTGGTCGCGACGCCGGAGCCGGTCGATTCCGGGGGGGACTTCGAGGACGCTTCGACCCCGCGTTCGCTGGCGTGGCTGGCCGCAGCGGAGGACTGCGAGTTGCCGGGAGCCGAAGGATTCGTAGGCGCAGCGGGCCGGGCGGGGGTCGGAGCGGGTTTCGGCGCCGGTGCGGGATCCGGTGCGGCCGCGGGAACCGGTGCAGGCTCGGAAGCTGGGGGCGACGCCGGCGACGGGGCCGAGCTCGGCGTTTCCACTGCCTCGCCGCCGGAGGTGCCTCCACCGGGCTCGGGGGGCGCCTCCGCGGTGGGCCCGGCGGTCCGGCCGCCGCCGCCCCTGCCGGAAGCGCCGCCAGCGTCGCGCTCCCCCGAGCTGGCCAGGCCCGGATTCGCCCGATCGAACACTCCCGGGCTGTGGTCGAGCGCCACCGCATCCGAGACCGCGTTGCCCTCGGCCGGTCCGCTCGGCATCGGCGCCGGTGAGAGGAGCGGGAAGCTGAGCTGGGCGAAGATCGCGACCAGCGCCAGTCCGGTCGCAGCCGTGAGACCAAGGAAAGCGAAGGCGGTGCTGCGCATCCGTTCCGGCAGGCCGTTGCCGGCGAAGCTGGGCCGTCGCGACGAGCCGAGGAACCTGGTGTGGAAGCTGGAGCGCACCCCTTCGTGCATCGACAACGAGGCGGGCGACAAGAGCGATTGGATCGGCTTCCTCAAGTATCGATTCGGTCATCCGTCCACACGCACGGAATGCGGTTCCACATCGATCGTGATGTCCCCGACCTCGTCGGTGCGGAGGGTGGGAACGTTGTGCTGCGCCAACGTCCTCAGCGTGCCCGGCGTCGGGTGCCCGTAGGGGTTGTCCTCGCCGACCGAGATCACCGCCAGCCGCGGCAGTGCTCGCTCCAGCAGGGCGCCGAGGCCGGCGTCGTCGCTCCCGTGGTGGGCGACCTTGAGGACGTCGATCGGACCCGGCTCGATCGGCACCGACCCGGCCTCGGCGTCGGCCGTCAGCAGCATGCTGAAGTCGCGCCAGCGGGCCTCGATCACCAGCGCCAGCTGGTTCGGGTCTTCGTTCGCGGTCGCAGTCGTCACCAATTGCGGCGGCGGCCAGAGGACCCGCAGCCTCAGGACGCCGATGCGGACCTCGCTCCCCGCCGCGATCCGCTCCGGGTCGGCGCCCGCCGCGGCCGCTTGCGCCAGCAGCCCGCGACGGAGCCGGGCGAACAGCAGCCGTTCGACCGGCAGCGAGCCGAGCAGCTCTTCGATCCCGCCCGCGTGGTCGGACTGGTCATGGGTGACGATGGCGACACCGAGACGGTCCACCCCCGCTTCTGACAACTTGCTGGCCAGGCCGTCGCCGGGTGGGCCGCCGTCGACGAGAACGGGCGAGGCACCGGCTGGCTGGAAGAGGATCGCGTCACCCTGGCCGACGTCGAGCACCTCGACCCGCAGGCCGCGCGGCGGCGGCTCCGCTGCCGCTCCACCGGGCCACGGCACCGGCAGCCAGCAGGCGAGCGCCATCGCCGTGAGCGCCGCCACAGGGCGGGGCCAGCGCCCGCAGACCAACAGTGCTGCTGCCAGCCCCAGGTAAGCGGCGATCAAGCCGCTGCCGTCCAGGTGGATCTCCAGCTCGGCCCATTCCGGCGCGGAGCACCAGGCGGCCACCTGGGCGACGTAGGCGAGGAGCAGGGCGTTGAGCCCGTTCAGCGGCTCCAGTGGCACCCCAGGCAGCTGGGCGAGGCCGGCGCTGCACATGCCGAACCACATCGCCGGCGCCACCGCCGGCAGCGCCAGCACGTTCGCGACCAGAGTCGTCGTCGAGAGCGTTTCGAAGTGGAAGGCGATCAGCGGCGCAGTCGCCAGGGTCGCGGCCACCGTCACCGCCACCCCCTCGGCCAGCGCCCGCCGCCAGCGCCCGCGACCTAGAACGCCGAGCAGGCGTCCCCGCAAGGGCGAAGCCAGCAACAGGATCCCCAGCACGGCGGCGAAGCTGAGCTGCCAGCCGACGTCGGCGGCGATCCCCGGGTCGATCGTCAGCGTCACCACCGCCGCCAGCGCCAGCGCGTAGAGGCGCGAGGCGCGGCGCCCGCCGAGCGTCGCCAGCAGCCCCAGCGCCCCCATCACCCCCGCCCGCTGGATCGAGGGACCGGCCCCGGCGACCGGGACGTAGACGGCGATCAGCGCCAGCACCCAGACCAGCCGCTCCCGCAGCGGGATCCCCAGCGCCCCCAGCAGCGGCATCGCCAGCAGCGCCAGCAGGGTGACGTTCTGCCCTGATACCGCCAGCAGGTGGCTGAGTCCGGCGCGGCGGAAGTCTTCCTCGGTCCGCTCGTCGATCTCCTCGTCCTCGCCGAGAACGAAACCCCGGGCCAGCGCCGCCTCGCGCCCCGGCATTCCCTGCCCGAGCCCGTCGGCGGCCCGCTCGCGGAGCTCCCCGCTCCTGCCCAGCGCGACCACGACCAGCACGGCGATCCCGAGCAGGACCGGCAGCGACGGTCGCGGCGAGCGCACGGCGCCCTACGGCTGCAGCCGCGCCCGCAGCGACTCCATCGTCGCCGGGCCGATCCCGGGCACCTGGTCAAGCTGGTCGACGGAGGAGAGCCCGCCGTGTTCGTCGCGGAACTCGACGATGTCGCCGGCGGTTACCGGGCCGATCCCCTCGATCTCTTCCAGCTGCTCGACGGTGGCGGTGCCGAGGCTGATCGGACCTTCTTCGCCGCCCATCCCGACAGCAGCGGCTCCTCCCGGCGCCCGCTTCGGCACCACCACCTGCTGGCCGTCGGCGAGCCGCGCCGCCAGGTTGATCGCTTCCAGCAGAGCCCCTGGCGCCGCGCCACCCGCCCTCGTCACCGCATCGTCGACCCGGCTCCCCGCCGGCATCCGGTAGACGCCCGGCCGCCGCACCGCCCCGGTGACGTCGACGACCACCTCACCGCCCGAGCCGCTGATCGAGAAGCCGCCCCCGCCCCCGCCCCCGGCACTCGCCACCGCGAACGAGCGATCGGTTTCCCCCTCGCCCCGTATCGCCCGCGCCCCGACCAGCAGCAACGCCGCCGCCACCGCCGCGTACACGATCACCTGGCCCCGACTCATCTCCGGCATCGCCGCCGATCATGAGCCGCGTCAGCGCACGCGTGGCGCGCTCAAAGCAAATTCTCAGAAGAGGAAGACGCGCGGAAGAGTGACTACGACCTAGTAGTCATCATCATCGTCGTAGCCGGCTACCTCTGCCAATTGGTCGCTGTAGAGCTCGACGGCGGCCACCGGCGGCGACTGGATCGAGACGCAGGCGAGCTCGGTTTCGCCCTCGTTGCCGATCGAGTGCTCGGTCGCGGGCGGGACGAGGATCAGATCGCCCTCGGCGACCTCCTGCGTGTCGCCGGCGACGGACATCGTGCCGCTGCCGCGAACTACCACGTAGGCCTGCTCCGCCTCGCCCGAGGAGTGCAGCGTCTGCTGGGCCCCACCGGGCACCGTCACCCAGGTGACCGAGAGGTTGCGTGAGCCCAGTTCGCCCGCGTCCATGAGCACGTGGGCACGCAGCCGGTGCCATTCCTCCACCGCCGCATCGTCTATTCGCCTGACCAGCATTTCGCGGCTTTCTAGCAGAACCGAACGCACCCGCGGAGGGCGCTACCGGACCACCAGGTTGACCAGCTTGCCCGGAACTACAATTTCCTTGACTATTTCCCCGCCATCGAGGTGCCTGGCGACCTTGTCACTCGCGCGGGCCAGCCGCAGCAGCTCCTCCTTCGGCGCCTCCGCCGGCGCCTCGATCCGGTCGCGCAGCTTGCCGTTGACCTGGACGACGAGCGTCACGGTGTCGCTGGAGAGCAGTTCGGGGTCGGCCTCGGGCCACGGCTGCTCCCAGACCCGCTCGCCGGTCAGCCGCTCGTAGACCTCGCTGCCGAGGTGCGGAGCGAAGGGGAAGATCAACGAGGCCGCGGTGGCCGTCGCGAAGCGCACCGCCGCGCCGCCCTCAGGCGTCCCGTAGAGCCCGTCCTTGAGCCGGTAGGCGTCGTTGACCAGCTCCATCACCGCCGAGATCACCGTGTTGAACTGGAAGCCGCGCTGGAAGTCCCGCGTCGCCTTGTCGATCGCCCAGTGCGCCTTCGCCACCAGCTCGCGCGCCTCGTCCCCGGCTACAGGATCCGGCGCGCCCGCCTCGGTCCGGCTCTCCGCTTCCTCGCAGAGCCGCCAGAGCCGCGAGAGGAAGCGGTTGACCCCCTCGACGCCCTCGTCGGTCCAGTCGCCGCCGCGCTCGGGCGGACCCATGAAGCAGACGTAGGTGCGAGCGGTGTCGGCGCCGTAGCGCTCGACGTAGTCGCCGGGGCTGACCGTGTTGCCCTTCGACTTCGACATCTTCGCCCCGTCGCGGGTGATCATCCCCTGCGTGAAGAGGTTGGCAAACGGCTCCTGCACGCCGAGGTGCCCGAGGTCGGCCAACGCCTTGGTGAAGAAGCGCGCGTACATCAGGTGCAGGATCGCGTGCTCGACACCGCCGATGTACTGGTCGACCGGCATCCAGAAGTCGGCCGCCCCCCTCTCCCATGCAGCGTCATTGTTCTGCGCGTCGAGGTAGCGGAGGAAGTACCAGGAGGAGTCGACGAAGGTGTCCATCGTGTCGGTCTCGCGGCGGGCCGCGGCGCCGCAGCGCGGGCACCCGGTCGCCACCCACTCCTCGGCCGCCGCCAGCGGGCTCCTGCCCTGCGGCGCGTAGTCCTCGATCTCCGGCAACTCGACCGGCAGCTGCTCCTCCGGCACCGGCACGATCCCGCAGTCGGTGCAGTAGACGACCGGGATCGGCGCCCCCCAGTAGCGCTGGCGGGAGACCAACCAGTCGCGCAGGCGGTAGTTGACGGCCGGCCTACCGCGCCCCTCCGACCGCAGCCAGGCGACGATCTCGTCGTAGGCCTCGCGGTTGTTGCGGCCGTCGAAGCGACCGGAGCCGGTCATCGCCCCGTCGCCGGGGTACGGCAGTCCCTCGTCGTCGCGCGCCTCCTCGGGGTCGCTCCCTTCGATCACCCGCTTCACCAGCAGCCCGAACTTCCGGGCGAATTCGTAGTCGCGCGAATCGTGCCCGGGCACGGCCATGATCGCCCCGGTCCCGTACTCCATCAGCACGTAGTCGGCGACGAACATCGGGATCTCCTCGCCGTTGACCGGGTTGACCACCGAGCGCCCGAGCGGCACCCCGGTCTTCTCGCGGTCCTCCGCCCCGCGTTCCTCGGCCGACTCGCGGCCGACCCGGTTGACGTACTCGCGCACCTCCGCCTCGGCCGGCGTCCCCGCCACCAGCCGCTCCAGCTCCGGGTGCTCGGGCGCGAGGACGAAGAAGGTGGCGCCGAAGAGGGTGTCCGGCCGGGTGGTGAAGACCGGGAAGTCGAGGTCGACCTCCTCGCAGCGGAAGACGACCTCGGCGCCCTCGGAACGGCCGATCCAGTTGCGCTGCATCGTGATCACGTGCTCGGGCCAGGACTCGAGCGCCTCGAAGTCCTCCAGCAGGCGGTCGGCGTAATCGGTGATGCGGAAGAACCACTGCTCGAGGTTGCGCTGGACGACCTCGGTCCCGCAACGCTCGCAGCGGCCGTCGACGACCTGCTCGTTGGCCAGCACGGTCGCGTCCTTTGGGCACCACTGTACCGGCGCCTCGGTCCGGTAGGCGAGCCCCTTCTCGAACAGCTGCAGGAAGATCCACTGGG
>JBIOVP010000049.1:0-8271 GCA_044867815.1 Solirubrobacterales bacterium
GCCCGCCGACCCCCCCACCGGCGCTCCCAGCGCTTGATCCCGAAAGAAGTTCCAGAGCCACTCGACCCTGGCCACGGATTCCTCCATCTGCTCCGCCCCAAACGCCAGCGGCTGCCGGTAATGCCCCGAGATCAAGTAGGCGACAACAGCCTCCCGCCCGTAGGCATCGAGCGCCTTCGAGAGCTGGAAGATGTTCCCCTCGGATTTCGACATCTTCGCTGCATCCGTCTCGATCATCCCGTTGTGCATCCAGACCTTCGCGAAGGCCCGCCCCGCCCCCTCGGACTGGGCGATCTCGTTCTCGTGATGGGGAAAGACGAGGTCGGAGCCGCCGGCGTGGATCGCGAAGGACGCGCCCAGCTCCTGCTCGGCCATCACCGAGCACTCGATGTGCCAGGCCGGCCGGCCGGGCCCCCAGGGGGAGTCCCAGCTGGTGTCCTCGTCGGGCTTGTGGGCCTTCCAGAGGGCGAAGTCGAGGCGGTCCTCCTTCAGCGAGGCCGAGCCCGCGTCCTCGCCCTGGTCCATGTCCTCGGGCCGGCGGTTGGAGAGCTTGCCGTAGTCGCTGAAACTGCGGACCCGGTAGTAGACGTCGCCGCCGGACTCGTAGGCGTGGCCGCCCTCGACCAGCTCGGTGATCAGGGAGACGATCCCCTCGACGGTCTCGCTCGCCAGCGGCTCCGCGTCGGGCCGGCCGACGCCGAGGCGGTCGGTGTCCTCGACGTAGGCGGCGGTCATCGCGGCGGCGAACTCCTCCGAGCCCGTCCTCGCCTCACGGGCGGCGACGTAGATCTTGTCGTTGATGTCGGTGACGTTGACGACCAGCTTCGGCCGGTGTCCCTCCGAGCGGAGGAAGCGGGCGAAGAGCGAGAAGACAACGAAGGGGCGGGCGTTGCCGATGTGGATGCGGCTGTAGACGGTGGGGCCGCAGGCGTAGATCCCGACCTCAGAGCCGGGCTCGAGCGAGCGCAGCTCGCCGCTGAGCGTGTCTTTGATCCTCACCTCCCGCATCGCGAGGGCGAGGTTAAATCACTTCTGACTAAAAGGTGCGGTAACCGGCCGTCGAGGCCTTCGACTCTTTGCCGTTGAGCCAGGCCGGCGCGATCTCCTCGGCCGCCGCCTGCGCCTGGCGCCGGGCTTTGCCGACGCTGGCCTTGATCTCGTCCTCGGTCGCTTCGCGGACCCGCTCCTCACGCTTCTGGGCCTGGACCCGGATCCGGTCGGACTCGATCCGCAGCTGCTCCTCGGCGCGGTTGCGGGCAGCCTCCTCGGCCTGGTGTTCGACCTTCTCCATCAGGCGCTTGACGCTCTCCTCGGCCTCGCGGCGAACGTCCTCGGTCCCGGCCATCACCCGCTGCTCGATTTCAGTCTCCAGCTTCAACGCCGCCTCGTGCGACTCGGCCGCCCTGGCCTCGGCTTCGGCGGCGCGCTGCTCGGCGGCGGCGATGCGTTTGTCGGCCTCGGCCTGGATCTGCTGCCGAGCGTGCTCGACTTTGACCTTGAAGTCCATCTCCGCCGCCTTCCCGGCCTCGGCAACGGCGCTCTCAACCTCGGCCTTCGCCTCCGCCGCGGTGCGCTCGGCCTCGGCGCGCAGCTGCGAGGTCCTGGCGACGATCTCTTCCCGCTCGGCCTGCGAGCTCCGCCGCAGCTCCTCGAACGCCATCTCGGCGCGGTCGCGGGCAGCCTCGGCGGCGGCGGCGCGAGCGTCGGCCTCGGCCTGCGCCTTCTGCGCGGCGGCGATCCGCTCGCGCGCCTCGGCGGAGACCTTGCGCAGGGTCAGCATCGCCCGCTCCTTGTACCGGCCCTTCAGCGCTTTCGCCCGCGCTTCGGCCTCGGCGACACGGCCCTCGCTGACCCGCACCCACTCGAGCGCCTGGTCGGCAACGCCGCGCACCGCGCGCGTCGCCTCACCGACCTGCTGCAGCTGCCTGGCTGGGTCGCTCATTCCTGGGGAACCTACTACCAGCACCGGAAGCCAGCCCCCTCCCCTCAGACCGAAGAACTCGCATTTTGCGAGCGGGCCGCGTCAGGACCCGGGAGAGGGGTTCGCCGGGCCCTCCCCGCTGTTGCCCGCCGAACCCCTCTCCCGGGTCCCTAAGCAGACGCTTGCTCGTGCCGAGCGCGGAGGTCCCGCTTCAAGACCTTGCCGGTGGCGTTGCGCGGCAGCTCCTCGAGGAACTCGACCTCGCGCGGGGTCTTGTAAGCGGCCAGGTTCGCCTTCACGAGCGCGGCGAGGTCGTCTTCGCCGATCTCGAAGCCGGAGCGGACGACGACGAAGGCCTTCAGCCGCTGCCCGAACTCGTCGTCCTCGATTCCGATCACCGCCACCTCCTCGATCGCCTCGTGGTCGGCGAGCAGATCCTCGACCTCGCGCGGGAAGACGTTCTCACCGCCGGA
This sequence comes from Solirubrobacterales bacterium, assembly GCA_044867815.1. Lineage (GTDB taxonomy): Bacteria > Actinomycetota > Thermoleophilia > Solirubrobacterales > 70-9 > VAYN01. The sequence goes on from JBIOVP010000049.1 coordinate 2,395, forward strand.
GACGATCATCTCGTCGTCGCGGCCGTCGATGAAGAGGCGGCCGTTCTCGTCGATATGGCCGACGTCGCCGCTGGAGTAGAGGCCGTCGAGCATCTCCTTGCCGCCGCCGCCGGTGTAGCCCTCCATCGCCATTTCGTTGCCGACAAAGATGCGGCCGACCTGACCCCGCGGGACCTCCCTGCCGTTCTCGTCGTAGAGGCGGATCCTGGTCCCCCGCGGCGGCAGGCCGGCGGTTCCGGGCGCGGCGCGCAGGTCCTCCGGCGTGGCGACCGTCGCGTAGGCGACCTCGGTCGAGCCGTAGAGGTTGTAGACGTTGTCGCCGAAGCGGTCCATCCACTCGATCGCCAGCTCCCCCGGCAGCGCCGAGCCGGAGAGCGAGGTGATCTTCAGCGACGGCAGGCCGTAGCGGTCGAGCGTCTCCTCCGGCAGGGCGAGGATGCGCTGGATCATCACCGGCACCGCCGCCAGCACGTCGGCGCGGCTCTGCTCGACCGCCTTCAGCGTCTCCTCGGGGTCGAACCTGCGCCGCAGCACCATCGTCGAGGCGGTCGGCAGGCTCATCACGAAGTGGAAGAAACCCCAGGAGTGGAAGAGCGGCGCCGCGATCATCATCGTCATCCCGCTGCGGAAGGGGATCTTGTCGATCAGTGAGGCGATCGGCAGCAGCCCTTCGGGGCTGGAGCGCTGGGCGCCCTTCGGGGTGCCGGTGGTACCGGAGGTGAGGATGACGAATTTGGGCTTGTCGGGAGGGGGCTTCAGGTCCGATTCGTCGCCGGCCTCGATCAGGCCGTCGAGGGTCGGCCCGGAGAACTCGCCATCGCACCAGCCGACGATTCGCGCCACCGACTCGTCGACGCCCGCCAGCAGATCCCCGAACTCCTCGTCGTAGACAAGCGCCTTCGGGCCCTCGCGCCTGGTCACCTCGGCCAGCTGCGGCCCGGCGAACATCGTGTTCAGGTAGAGCGCGCTGGCGCCGAGCTTGGCCGCCGCCAGGGTCGCCTCGACGAAGCCGCGGTGGTTGCGGCACATGATCCCGACCCCGTCGCCGGGGCCGATCCCCATCGCCGCGAAGGAGTGGGCGAGTGCGTTGGAACGGCGGTGCAGACGCTCCCAGCTGAGGGCGCCGCGTTCGTCGACGATCGCCAGCTCGTGCGGGTGGTGGATCGCCGCGGTGGTGACGCCGGTCGCCGGCGAGGCGCCCCAGCGCAGGAAGGTGCCACCGATCTTCAGCGCCTTGTCGGGGCGCATCGGTCGCACGATCCCGGCTTCGCGCAGCACCTTCACCTCGAAGATCGAGTCGGAGACAGAGGCACGCAGCCCGGTCGCGCTCAGTTTCGAGTTCGCCATGCCCAGCGGAAGCCTATTCGGTATCGACGCTGGCGACGGCGATGCAGGCGATCCCCTCGCCGCGACCGACGAAGCCCATGCCCTCGTTGCTGGTCGCCTTGACGCTGACCCGGGCCGAGGTGGCCTCGGCGAGTGTCCGCTCCATCTCCGCCTTGTAGGGGCCGAGGCGGGGCTGCTCGCAGACCACGGTCGCGTCGATGTTGACGATCGGGCCGGCGATCGTGCCGACGACGGTGCGCAGGAGGTCGATCGAGTCGGCGTCCTTCCAGGCCGGGTCGACATCGGGGAACATCGTGCCGATGTCGCCGCCGCCGCTGGCACCGAGAAGAGCGTCGATCACCGCGTGGGTGAGGACGTCGGCGTCGGAATGCCCCTCCAGCCCCTGCTCGTGCTCGATCTCGACCCCGCCGAGGACGAGGCGCCGGCCGAGGGCGAAGCGGTGGCTGTCGAAGCCGAGACCGACCATGCTCAGCCAACGCGGCTGCCCAGCGGGGCCAAGCTCCGCTGGCGCTGCTCGAAGACGCATATCTCAGAGATACCCAGCTCGTCGAGGAAGCGGACAGCGCGCTCGTATTCGAAGCCGACCTGCTCGGGCAGGTGGGCATCGGAGGAGAGGGCGAAGGGGGCGCCGGCCTCGACGCACATCTCGGCGAACCGGCGCGAGGGGTAGAGCTCGCCGACCGGCTTGCGCAGGCCGGCGGTCGAGACCTCGACCGCGATCCCGCTCTCGGCGATCGCTTCCACCGCGGGCTCGTAGAAGGCGCGCAGGTCGCGCTCGGGCAGCGGCCGCGCCCGGCCCCAGACCTTGACCAGGTCCGGGTGGGCGAGGATGTCGTAGAGACCGGAGCGGGCGCAGGCGGCGAGCGCCTCGAAGTAGCGGCGCCAGATCTCGTCGGCGTCGCCGTCGCCCTCCCAGACGTCGAAGCCGTCGTGGTCGACCGCGGCGTCACCGTCGCCGACGAAGTGGACCGAGCCGACGACGTAGTCGAAGTCGCGAGCGTCCAGCAGCTCGGCGATCCGCTCCTCGGCGCCGGGAACGTGGTCGCACTCGATCCCGAGCCGCAGCGGCGTGCCGCGGACGAACTCGCAGTAGGCATCGAGGTCGTCGGTGGCGTTTTCGACCCAGAGCTGGTGGCGCCAGAGGTCGAGCGCCTGGCGGAAGCGGTAGACGTGCTCGGAGACGCCGAGCTCCTCGATCCCGGCGGCCGCGGCGGCGGCCAGGTAACGCTCGATGTTCTCGGTGGTGAAGTAGCGCTCGAAGGCCGTCCCCGCCTCGTCCGGGCGCAGGTGCAGGTGGTAGTCGGTCAGCATCAGGGGCGAGCATAGACTTCGCGCCGAATGGGCCGTCAGCTCCTGCTCCTGCTAGTCGCCTTCGCCGTCGGCGCCGCCGTGGCGGGAGCGCTGGGAGCGGGCCTGGGCGTCGCCTTCGGCGTCGGGCAGATCTGCTTCGCGGCGATGCTCGGCTACGTGCTGCTGCGCTTCTGACGGCGCGGCTTAGGCGCCGCGCTCGGTCAGCAGCAGCTCGGCGACCCGCAGGTCGAGCGGCGTCGTCACCTTCAGGTTCTGCCCCGAAACCGGGTGGATGAGAACGGTGCCGCCGTTCCACTCGACCAGCATCGCCTCGTCCGTTGCCTCCTGCGGCCGCTCCGCAGTCTCGAGCGCCTCGCGCAACGCGGCCGTCCGGAACACCTGCGGCGTCTGCGCCGCCCACAATTCGCTCCGATCCTCGGTCCGTTCGATAACGAGAGGCGGATTCGACACCGTATTGGTGCTCAATTCCGCTCTGAGGTTCTTGTCCGCCCGCTTGACCGTGTCGGTGACGGGGGCGGCGGCGATCACGCCGGCGGCCTCGGGATTCGCGTCGAGGTCGGCGACGAGGGCTTCGACCAGCTCCGGCGTCAGCAGCGGCCGGGCGGCGTCGTGGACCGCGACGTACCCGGTCCCCACCGCCGCCAGGGCGTTGGCGACCGACTCGGCGCGGGTGGCGCCGCCGGGGACGACGCCGAGGTCGTGCCCGCCGAGGTCGCCGACGTGGCCGGGCGGGGCCGCGACGACGATCGAGCGCACCGACCCGCAGGCCCGGAAGGCGTCAAGCGACCACTCGATCAGCGGCCGCCCGGCGATGGGCACGAAAGCCTTCGGGCCCCCGGCTCCGAGACGCTCCCCGGAGCCGGCGGCCGCGATGACTGCGGTTACTGCAGGACTGCTCTCAGGCGGTCGCAGTGGCGGCGAACCGCTCCTCGAGGAGGCTGTCGAGGTATTCCTCGGCACCGTCCTCGTCCTTGTCGAGCGCGTACATGAACTCCGAGGCGAGGATCTTCTTCGCCCGGGTGTACATCTGCTTCTCGCCCGTGGACAGGCCCTTTTCCATCTCGCGGATGGCGAGGTTGCGGACGACCTCGGCCAGCTCGAAGACGTCGCCGGTCTTGATCTTCTCGCGGTTGTACTTGAAGCGCCGGTTCCAGTTCTTCGGCATCTCCGACACGTCGTCGGTGAGGACGTTTGTGACCTTCTTGATTTCCTCCTCGTCGATAACGCGCCGCAGGCCTGCTTTACCGGCGTTTTCGCAGGGGACCATCACCGTCAGTTCGTTGTGGAGGATCTTGATCGTGAGGTACTCGCGCTTCTCCCCCATCAGCTCTCGGGTCTCTTTGGTCATCACCAGGCCCGCACCGTGATGCGGATAGACGACCTTGTCGCCCTCCTCGAAGTCGCAGACGTATTCCACGTCCTCGAAGACAGCCTCCACGGTGGCCTCGTCTAGCTCGGAAATCGGTGACTCCTTTCGTTTTCGACGGCGACTGGCGCCGTCAGCTCTGCAAGTACCGGTCGACCAGATCAACCTCCTGGAGCCGCCGCAGGCCCTCGCGGATGTCCTTGGCCCGTTGGGCCCCGACTCCGTCGACGGCGGCGAGGTCGGCATCGGAGGTCGCGAGGACCTCCTCCAACCCGCCCAGCTCGTGGGTGATCTTCTGGACGACAAGCTTGGGAATGCGCGGGACCCGGCCCAGCACGCGGTAGCCGCGGGGGCCGACGGGGAAGTCCAGCGTGTTGACCTTGCGGTCGTAGCCGAGCAGCTCGGCGAGGCGACCGAAGTCGAGCACGTCCTGGTGGGGCATCCGGCCCAGCGCCTGCAGGACCGCGGTCAGGTTGCCCTCGGAGTCTTCGACGCTGTAGTCGCGGATCAGCGCGGTCTTGTCAGCGGCGACGCCGACCATCGTCTCCTCCAGCTGCATCTCGATCAGCCGGCCCTCGGTGCCGAGCTCGACGATGTAGCGCTCGACCTCGACCGCCATTCGCGTCACCAGCTCGGCGCGCTGGAGGACCGAGAGGGCGTCGTGAAGGACGACTCCGCCGTCGAACTCGAGCTGGGTCAGCCGGGCCGAGACCTGGTCGAGCCGCTGGCGGTACTTCTCCAGCGTCGCCAGGCCCTGATTGGCCTTGGCCAACACGGCGGGAATGTCCTGGAGGATGTACTTCGTCCCCTCGACGTAGAGGGAGACGACGTCGCGGCGCTGGGAGATCGCGATGACAAGCGCGGTGGTCTGTTTGGAGACGCGCTCAGCGGTGCGGTGGCGGGTCCCGGTCTCCGAGCTGAGGATCGTCGGGTCCGGCATCAGCTGGACGTTGGCCCAGGCGATCTTCGTCGCCTCGCCGTTGAGGACGATCGCCCCGTCCATCTTTGCCACCTGGTAGAGCATCGCCGGCGTGTAGTCGACGTCGAGCTTGATTCCGCCCGAGAGCAGGTGGGAGATGTCGTCGAGGTCGCCCACGACCAGCAGGCCCCCGGTCCGCGAGTGGACGATGTTGTCGATCCCCTCGCGCAGCGCACCGCCGGGGGCAACTACGTCGAGAGCTCTTAGAAGTCGGGGATCCTGGCGTTCAGACAACTCTTGAAGCTCATCCCCAGACAAATCAGGCATCGCCTAAGAGGATGGCAGAAATGGCTCTGGAATGCGGTCTCCTCGATTCCGAGTGGACAGGTCGGAATGGCGTTTGTCAAGCCGGCCTCAAAGGTGGAAGCGCCGATGATGCATATGGTGGCGCAACTCGCCGGGTGACGGCCCTCGCGAATCCCGCACGAAGGCCCAGGTGAGGATCGTGCCGATCGCGCAGAGGATGACCGGGACCCAGGTCGAGCCGGCGACCGAGGCGGCGAAGGAACGGCCGTCGCCGAGCAGGGCGTGGAAGACGGCGCCGGTGGCGGCGAGGGAGACGGCGCCGGCGAGGACCCGGTCCATCGCCAGGACGCCGGAGGCGATCCCGACCTTCTCCCCCGGCATCGCCGCCATCGCCGCCGTCGACATCGGCGCGTAGACGAGCCCGAGGGCGATCCCGAAGAGGAGGTAGCCGACGAGGATCAGGCCGTAGCCGGTGCCGGACCCGACGTGGGTGAGGACCAGGAGCCCGGCGGTGCCGCAGAGCATCCCCGCCGTCATCAGCCCGCGGGCGCCGAAGCGGGCGATCAGCTTCCCCGAGAAGGGCGAGATGAAGACCATCGGCGCCGTCACCGGCAGGATCATCAGGCCG
>JBIOVP010000050.1:0-4436 GCA_044867815.1 Solirubrobacterales bacterium
GGCGGCCAGCAGCAGCGCGTCGCGGTCGCCCGCGCCCTCGTCTCCAAACCGGCGGTCGTCTTCGCCGACGAGCCGACCGGCAACCTCGACTCGAAGGCCAGCGCCGACGTGCTGGCGCTGCTGCGCCAGGCGGTCGACGAGTTCGGCCAGACGGTGGTGATGGTCACCCACGACCCCGTCGCCGCTGCCCACGCCGACCGTTTGATCACGCTGCGCGACGGCAAGCTGGTGCAGGACGCGGCGCCAGGCTCCGCCGCCGACGTGATCGAGCTGATGAAGCAGCTTGACTAGCCTCGGCCTCAAGAGCCTCTGGGCTCGCAAGGTCCGGGCCCTGCTGACGACCTTCGCAGTCTTCCTCGGCGTCGCCTTCGTCGCCGGCTCCTACGTCCTCACCGACACGATCTTCGCCGCCTTCGACGAAATCTTCAACGAGTCGCTGAAGGGGACCAGCGTCGTCGTCACCGCCGAGAACCCGGTCGAGCAGGAAAGCGGCGAAATCCCGACGATCAGCGCCGCGCTGCTGCCGCGGGTGGAACGGACGCCGGGGGTGAAGCTGGCCGCGGGGGCGATCTTCACCCCCGGTGCCTTCTTCACCGCCGAGAACGAGAAGATCGGAAACAAATTCGCCCCCAAGTTCATCTCCTCGACTCTGCCGGGCGAACTCGAGTCGCTGACCTACGTGGAGGGGCACCGGCCACGAGGGCCGACCGAAGCCTCGCTGGAGAAGGCGACCGCCGACGACGCCGGGCTCGAGCTCGGCGACACGATCAAGCTGATCGCCCAGGGGAAGCTGGAAAGCTTCCGCCTCGTCGGTCTCACCCAGCTCGGCAACGCTTCCTTCGGCGGCGCCAGCATCGCCCAGGTGACGCTGCCGGTGGCGCAACGTCTCACCCACAAGCGCGGCCGCTTCGACCAGATCTCGGTCGCGGCCGACGAGGGCGTCTCGCCGGAGCTGCTGAAACGGCGGATCGAGCGGCGGATGCCGGCGGGAGCGAAGGTGGAGACCGGCAAGGAAAACGCCGACCGCGCCTCGGAAGAGATCCGCGAAGGGCTCGGCTTCCTGCAGACCTTCCTCCTCGTCTTCGGCTTCATCGCCGTCTTCGTCGGCTCCTTCCTGATCTTCAACACGTTCTCGATCACGGTCGCCCAGCGGGTCAGCGAATTCGGGATGCTGCGCACCCTCGGCGCCTCGCGGCCGCAGATCCTCACCACGGTGATGGTCGAGGCGCTCGCGATCGGGCTGGCGGGGGCGCTGCTCGGCATCGGCGGCGGCTTTCTCATCGCCAAGGGGATCAACGCCCTCTTCGTGGCCTTCGGGATCGACCTGCCGACCACGAGTCTGGTCCTCGAATCCCGCACTGTGATCGTCGCCCTCCTGGTCGGCGTCCTCGTCACCGGCGTCGCCTCGATGATCCCGGCCCTGCGCTCGACGCGGGTGCCGCCGATCGCCGCTCTGCACTCGTTCCGCCCGGCGCCAACGCGGCGGCGGCGCCTGCTCAACCTGGCGCTCTCGCTCCTGCTCGGGGCGGCCGGGCTGGCGATGGTCCTGGCCGGGCTCATCGGCAGCGGCGGCGCCGACACCCGGGCGCTGTTGATCGGCATCGGCGCGCTCCTGGTCGTCTTCGCCGTCTCCCTCTTCAGCCCGCGCCTGGTCCCGCCCCTGGCCACCGTCGCGGGGTGGCCGCTGGAGCGCCTCCGCCGCCTCAGCGGCCGCCTCGCCCGCGAGAACGCGCAGCGCAACCCCAGCCGCACCGCCGTCACCGCGGCGGCGCTGATGATCGGCCTCGCCCTCGTCGCCTTCGTCACCGTCTTCGCCGCCGGGCTGAAGAGCACCGTCGCCCAGGTCGTCGACGAAAACTTCGCCGGCGGGCTGATCGTCCAGAACACCGACGGCTTCTCGCCGATCCCGAACCCTGCCGCGAAAGCGGCCGAGCAGGTGCCCGGGGTGGAGGCGGTGGCAACGCTGCGGGGGGCGGAAGCGAAGGTGGTCGAAGGCGGGATCGCGGGCGCCAAGACCCGGGTCAACGCCCCGTCCTCCGACATCGGTGAGGCCGTGAACATCGAATGGAAGCAGGGAGGGCCGGAGGCGCTGCGCAACCTCGGCGACCGCGATGCGGTCGTCGCCGATGACTTCGCCTCCTCGCATGACCTCAGGCTCGGCGATCGCTTCCAGCTCCTGACCCAGACCGGGGCGCGGCCGCGCTTCCGTGTCGTCGGCGAATTCGACTCGAAGCTGGGGATCCTCGGCAACGTTCTGGTCACCCAGCGGGTGATGGCACGCGATTTCCGCCAGACCCAGGACCTGATCGACTTCATCGAGCTCGAAGACAGGGCCGACGCCGAGCAGGTGCAGGCGCTGCTGACCAAAGGCGTCGAACTCGCCTTCCCGGTCGCCGAAGTGCTGAACCAGGGGGAACTGAAGGAAAGCCGCGAAGAACAGATCAACCAGCTGGTGATGCTGGTGATCGCCCTGCTCGTCTTCGCGATCCTGATCTCGCTGTTCGGGATCGCCAACACGCTGGCGCTCTCGATCCACGAACGGGTCCGCGAGCTGGGGATGCTGCGGGCGATCGGGATGTCGCGGCGCCAGGTGCGGACGATGATCCGCTACGAGGCGGTGATCACCGCGCTGATCGGGGCGATCCTCGGGATGGTGCTGGGGATCATCTTCGCGACCCTGATCGCGCAGCCCCTGAAGGACGAAGGCTTCACGCTCTCCTACCCGGTCGGGACGCTGGCGCTGCTGCTGGTCCTCGCCGCCCTGGCGGGGGTGCTGGCGGCGATCCTGCCGGCCCGGCGGGCGTCGCGGCTCGACGTGCTCCAGTCCCTCCAGTACGAGTAACTACGCCGCCAGCCCCATTCTCAAGGCGCCGCAGGCTTCCAGCATCGCCTGGCGGGCCGAGGGGCAGATCGCGGTCAGGTTGGCGAAGGTGTGGACGAGGTCGGGATGGCGGCGGAGAGCGACGTGGACGCCGGCGTCACGCAGCCGCTCGGCGTAGGCCTCGCCCTCGTCGCGCAGCGGATCGAAGCCGGCGGTGGCGATGTAGGCAGGCGGAAGGTCGCTGAGGTCCTCGGCCTGGAGGATCGAGACGCGGGGGTCGCTGCGGTCGGCTTCCGGTGGCAGGTAGCGGTCCTCGTAGTAGGCCATGTCCCGCCTGGTGAGGAGGAAGCCCTCGCGGAAGAGCTGGCGCGAGGGCAGTTCCCGGCCGGTCTCGGTGACCGGGTAGATCAGCCACTGCATCGCCGGCGGCGGCATGTCCCCGTCGCGCGCCCGCAGGCAGACCGCGGCCGCCAGGTTGGCGCCGGCGCTGTCGCCGCCGACCGCGACCCGATCCGCGGCCAGCGGAGGGTCGTCCGGGTATCCAGTTGCCCAGGCGTAGGCCGCCCGGGCGTCTTCTACCGCTGCCGGGAAGGGATGCTCGGGGGCGAGCCGGTAGTCGACCGCCAGTACCTGCGCGCCTGAGTGGGCGGCGATGAAGCGGCAGGGCGCGTCGTGGGTCTCGAGGTCGCCGATCACCCAGCCGCCGCCGTGGTAGTAGACGAGCAGAGGTAGGAGTGCGGGCTCGGGTTCGGGCGCGGGCGGCACGTAGAGCCGGGCCGCGATCGTCCCGGCCGGCCCTGGGATCTCGACCTCCTCCACCCGCGCCATCTCGATCCGCGGGCGCGCGGCGACCACCTGCGCTTCATAGCGGCGCTGCGCCCGTGCGTCGGCGACGTCGGCTCCCTCGGCGAGGCTCTCGCCGCGCGCCAGCGCCGCGATCCGCAGCAGCGCGTGGATGTCGGGGGCAAGCGTCTGTCCGTCGATCTGCGGCCGCGGTCCGAAGAGCGGCCGCTGCAGCCGCGGCGGCAGGTTGCAGGCGAGCTTGAGGACGCTGTGCTCGACGGAGGGAGGGAAGCGGGGCAGCGCCACGACGGGCAGGCTATCGGGAGGGCTTGGCATACACGGACCGATGTCACACATTGGCTGCGCAGCCAGCAGATAGTTTCAACGACGTGGAGGCGGCGGCGAAAGCGCGGACGTCGGTCAACGGGCACGGCCCGACGCCGATCCGCGGCCTGCCGCCGGGACCGCGGATGCACCGGGTGATGCAGACGGCGATCTGGTCGCGCCAGGCGCAGTGGTTCCTCGAGCAGAGCCGCGCCCGCTTCGGCCCGATGTTCTCGATCAAGATCGCCTACGAAGGCGACTGGGTCGTGCTCGCCGATCCCGAGCTGGTGAAACAGGTCTTCACCGGCGACCCGAAGGTCTTCCACGCCGGCGAGGGCAACCAGATCCTGCGCCCGATCCTCGGCGAGAACTCGGTTCTCGTCCTCGACGAGAAGAAACACATCGGCCAGCGCAAGCTGTTGCTGCCGCCCTTCCACGGCGAGCGGATGCAGGCCTACGGCGAGAAGATGACCGAGATCGCCGCCCGCGAGATCGAGAGCTGGCCGAC
>JBIOVP010000051.1:0-15861 GCA_044867815.1 Solirubrobacterales bacterium
TTGCCTTCCGCCTGGACACCGACGTTGAAGCATTTCGTGCCGAACACTCCCTCGCTGCAGCCGGCGAAGGTGAGCTCACCGGTGCCTTCCGTCGTTTCGTTTTTCAGGCTGACGGTCCCGGTGGCGCTGGTGCAGGTGATCCTTCCGGCTGCGCCGCCACTGTCGTCCTGAAGAACCGTGTTGCCTGTCGACTGGATGGTTCCTGTGCAGGTGGGTACCCCGCCGACCAGCTCGGGGCTGGTGCAGTGGGCTTTGAATGTGCCCGCGGAGGAGACGGCCGGAAGGGCCGCGAATGCGAGGGCGGTGAGCGCCCCGGCCGCGAGCAGCATCAGCTTCTTGCTCATTGTCTTAACCTTTCTTCGCGCCCCGACGTGTTCGTAGCTTGGTGGCTGCGCTCTCCGCCGGAGCCTTTGGACAAGGGTCGGCGGGTCCGTACCGGGGTCGCCGACCCTCAACTTGCCCCGCTACCCCTACCTGAGACGCGTTCAGTTGGTCACGAGTTGTTGTGCAGTCGCCTTGTATACCCTCATCTACACGCTCAGTGCTTCGTGAGTATTTCCTGCAATCGCCAGCAGGGCACGGGAAGGCTTTCGCAAACCTGCACGCGGGGAGGGCCCTCACCTCAGAGCGAACGGCGGGTGCATCGCACCCGCCGTTCGCCATCAATCCGCTTTCCGGACTAGCGCTTGGTCATCCTTAGCATGTAAGTTTGACTTTTCCGGTTGCAGCCAGCCAATTGATGTGGCCTTCGCCGAGCTGCGACGCTGTTGTGGTAGCAGTGGCGTGGCTTCCTCCGACTGCCAGGTCTGTGGTCGCGCCTGTTGTTGTTTCCTGGGTCCACTTCTGGGGATCCGTTGCGCCCCCGGGTGCTTTGCGCGCGAAGTCGGCTGTGTGATGTTCGCGGAACACGCCGCATTCGGGGTTTGTAATTTCCCCGATGACCTTGCCTGTCACTACCTTGGTCGTGAAGACCGACGGGCAGTTGAACGTCACGCTAACCCCTGTGAGTTTGAGTCCCTTCACGGATTTGTCGTGCTCAAGGTAGATCAGCTCGCCGGTGAGGGTGTTGGTTGTGATTTTACCTTCCGCCTGGACACCGACGTTGAAGCATTTCGTACCGAACACGCCCTCGCTGCAGCCGGCGAACGTGAGCTCGGTGGTGCCTTCCGCGGTACCGTGTTTCATGTTCACGGTCCCGGTCGTGCTGGTGCAGGTGATCCTCCCGGCCGCGCCACCGCTGTCGTCCTGGAGAACCGTGTTGCCTGTGGACTGGATGGTACCTGTGCAGGTGTTCACCCCACCGACAAGCTCGGGTTTTTCGCAGTCGGCGGTGAAGGTGCCCGCGGAGGCGACGGCCGGAAGGGCCGCGAATGCGAGGGCGGTGAGCGCCCCGGCCGCGAGCAGCATCAACTTCTTATTCATGCTGTACCTTTCTCTTTGTCCCGGCAGGAGGAAGCCGCAAGTAAGCCCCTCCCACCGGGCCTTTATGGGGTCGGCGTGTTAATGGCCCGCCGGCCCCGGCTTTGCCCGGGTATCAGTAGCAGCGCTCTCTGATTGGTCAAGAGAATCGTTTGCTAAAAAACCGGAATGTTCGGGTTCCCACGTAACTTCGCAGGTTTGGCCTGCTAATCGTGCACGACAGCGAGACGCTTTCGCAAATCCGCACGCGGCGGAGAAGGATCGAAAAACCCGTGTGTCAGCGACGGGGTCCGATATTGCAGCGGTGTGACTTGCCCCTGCCGCGGCCACCGTTGCAGTAGTCGAAGCCGGCGCCGCCGTAGAGCTGGTCGGGCTGGGGGCCGCCGTAGAGGCGGTCGCGGCCGGGGCCGCCGTGGCAGCCGTCTTCGCCCGGGCCCATGATGCAGATGTCGTTGCCGCGGCCGCCCCAGCAGCCGTCGGAGCCGCGGCCGTGGCGGCAGTAGTCGTTGCCGGGGCCGCCGACGCAGTCGCTGTTGCGGTTGCCGGTGATGCAGACGTCGTTGTTGGCGCCGCCGACGCAGCGGTTGCGACGGGCGCCGCCGGGAAAGCAGAAGTCCCGCTCGCCGTTGCCGATGAACTTGTCGCTGCCGGGGCCGAGGTAGACGACGACCGGAACCGGCATCCTCTTCTTGATACGGACGAAGTCACCACGGCGGCCCATCTGGATTTCGATCCTGTGGAGGTTGCGGGTCGGGCAGAGGGCGCGGCGGTGACCGCGGGTGAAGTGGCAGCCGCGCGGGTGGTGCCGCGCCATGTTCCCCTTGACCAGGATCATGCGGCCGTGGTGGCGCTTGCTCAGGGTCAGCTTGGAGCCGGAGTTGGCTCCGTAGATGACGATCTTGCGAGCGGGCGTGGCGGCGCTGGGGATCGCGAGCACGATGAGCGCGATCACCGCGAGCAGACCGACCACGAGCCTGCGGCCAGGGGTGACAAGCATCGCGGCATCTTAAACATGTGCATCGGCTAACAAAGCCGCCGCCTGACGCTTACGAGCGGACCGGCGCCAACTGATGCGCAATTTCCGCGGCCCAGGCGCGGATCCCGTCCCAGTCGCGGCGGTCGCGGAACTGCTCGGGGACCCCCTCCGCCATCGCCTTCTCCATCATCCCCCGCGGTTCCAGGGGCACGCGGCCGCCGAAGACGACGTGGGCCCGGCCCCCCAGCTCCTCGACCTTCTCCGCCAGCTTCGGCGGCTCCATCCAGTCGGGGTTGTCGTTGGCGGGATCGCCGACCGGGCCGGAGCTGAAGACCCAGAAGGGCATCTGCCGCAGCGCCTTGCGGTGCTTCCTGAGGAAGTGCTTGGCGTCGCCGCGCCAGCGCTTCATGTAGACGGCGCTTCCAAGCACGACGGCGTCGTAGTGCTCGAGGCTCCGCACCTCCTCCGCCGGCTCGAGGCAGACGCCGAGCCCCTCGCGCCGCAGGGTGGCGGCCAGCGTTTCGGCGATCTCGGCGGTCGAGCCGCGTTTGGAGGAGTAGGCGACGAGGACTGTCATCGCTCCCGATCTTCGCGCTTTCTGGACAGGGTGTCATCGGCAATTGGCCACACAAGGACCGCGGCATCCATCGCCACCGATTGGCCGGTCAACCAGGAAGGCTGGATCCCGATAGCCTCCCCGCCCGACTTTTCAGCGATCGAAGGAGAGACGGGTAATGGGACTTCTGGATGGAAAAGCCGCGATCGTCACGGGCTCGGCCCGCGGGATCGGGCGCGCGACCGCGGAGCTGTTCGTCAGCGAGGGCGCGAAGGTGCTGATCAACGACCTCGACGCCGACGTCGCCGAGCAGGCGGCGGGTGAGATCAACGGAGAGACCGCGGTCCACGCCGGCGACCTGACCAAGGAGGGCGCCGCCGACGAGCTGGTCAAGGCCGCCAACGAGGCTTTCGGCGCCGTCGACATCGTCGTCAACAACGCCGGCTACACCTGGGACGGCGTCGCCCACAAGATGACCGACGAGCAGTTCCAGGCGATGCTGGACATCCACACGATCGTCCCCTTCCGGGTCGCCCGGGCGCTGGCCCCGACCTGGCGCGAGGCGGCGAAGGCCGAGCGCGGCGAAGGCAAGGAGGTCTTCCGCAAGATCGTCAACGTCTCCTCCACCTCGGGGATGATGGGCAACGCCGGCCAGGTCAACTACTCGGCCGCGAAGATGGGCGTCGTCGGCCTGACGAAAACCCTGGCCAAGGAGTGGGGGCAGTTCAAGATCAACGTCAACGCGGTCGCCTTCGGCTTCGTCGAAACCCGCCTCACCGCCGCCAAAGAGGCCGGCGAAGAGATGACCTCGCCGAGCGGCGAGAAGATCGAGCTCGGGATCCCCGAGCAGATGCGGGCGATGGCCTCGGCGATCATCCCGCTCGGCCGCCCGGCGACCCCGGAGGAGGCCTCCGGCCCGGTCCTCTTCCTCTCCTCGCCGCTCGCCAACTACATGCACGGCCAGGTGCTTAACGTGACCGGCGGCATGTTCGGGGGAATGTACACCTGAGACGGCTGCAAACCGGCGCCTGGCGGTGTCCTCGGGAGGCCGGGTCGGGTCACGCACCAACTAGTGCGCTCCCCTCCCCGGCCTCCCTGCGTCCTGGCCAGGCTTGGTTTTCGCCGTCTCCGGGACAGTTATGAACTACCTGGATATAGCCGACCACATCTGGCCCGCCACGCGCCGGTTTATGGGCGTCCACACGTTTCTCTACAGGAGGACGGGTGGGCGCCTCGGCCACACCATCCCCGGGGTGCCGGGCAGGATGCTGCTGCTCGACCACGTCGGGGCGAAGAGCGGGACGAAGCGGACCTCGCCGTTGCTCTACGTGCGCGACGGCGAGGATCTGGTCATCGTCGCCTCCAAAGGCGGTTATCCGAAGCACCCCGCCTGGTACCACAACCTGATGGCGAACCCGGATACCACCGTGCAGGTCAAGGACGAAACGATTCCGGTCCACGCCCGCGTGGCGAAGCCCGAGGAGCGCGAACACCTCTGGGCCCTCGCCGTCAAGGGGTACCGCGGCTACGACGACTACGCGGCCCGCAGCAAAGGCCGCGAGATCCCGCTGGTCGTCCTCGAGCCCCGGTAGCGGCGCCTACTTCGCGCGCCGCTCCTCGGCCACCGGGTCCCCCGACTCGGTGGCGATCGCCTCCGGCGGCCACGGCCCCGCCCAGTTGTCGCGGGCGCCGTCGATCGTGATCGTGGTCCCCGAGTAGAAGTCGCCGGCGGGGGAGGCGAGGTAGGCGACGAGCCAGGCCATCTCCTCGGGGCGGCCGGCGCGGCCGATCGGGATCGAGCGCTCGAGGTTGTCGACAACCACCTGCGGATACTTGGTCAGCAGGGTCTCGGTAGCGAACTGGCCGGCGGCGAGGGCCACGGTCTTGATCCCGAACCGGGCCCACTCGACGGCGAGCGTCCGCATCATGTTCTCGACCGCGGCGCGGGCGGCGCCGGAGTGGACCATGCCCGGCATCCCGTTGTGGGGGGAGAGGGTGACGCTGAGGACCTTGCCCTCGCCCTGGGGGATGAAGGCCCTGGTTGCGGCGGCGTGCGTCATCAGCCAGGTGCCGAGCACGTTGAGGTCGATCACCGTTTTGAACCCCTTCGGGCTGATCGCCTCCGCCGGACTGAGGAACTGGCCGCCGGCGTTGTTGACGAGGACGTCGAGGCGGCCGTGGCGCTCAAGCATGCCGTCGAAGAAGCGGCCGACCGGCTCCTCCTCGCGGATGTCGAGGCACTCGTGCTCGAAGGAGCCCGGCAAATCGGCGGCGAGCTCCGCGGTCTCCGCCAGCGGCTCCTCACGGCGGCCGCATGCCACGACGGTGGCCCCGAGGCGCGCCAGCTCCAGCGCCGTCTCCCGCCCGAGGCCGCTGCCGGCGCCGGAGACGGCGCAGACCCGGCCCTCGAGCAGTCCGTCCCTGAAGATCCGCGAACGGTCGCTTTCAGCCATCGACGCGGCAGCCTATCGGCAACCGCGCGGCGTAAATTCCCTTCGCGATGAGCGTTCACGCCGAACCCCACCCCCTGCACGAGCCGCTCGCGGGCGGCACCCGCGGCGCCACCGTCACGGTCGAGCCGCTGGTCGCCGGCCACGCCGAATGGCCGCGGGCGATGATGGTCAGCCCCGGCGGCCGTCTGCTGAGCGCGAAGCTGCTGCGAATCATCCTCACCGGCAAGGGCGCCGTCCGGGTCCCCTGTCCCGTCTTCCTCGTCCGCCACCCGAGCGCCGGCGCGATCCTCGTCGACACCGGCCTCCACCCCTCGGTCGCCACCGACCCGAAGCAGAACTTCGGCTCGCTCGGCGCCCGCTTCGGCAACCCCACCCTCACCGCCGGCGAAGACGCCGCCTCGCAGCTGCGCAAGCGCGGGCTGGAGCCGGGGGAGATCCCGATCGTGGTGATGACCCACCTCCACCTCGACCACACCTCGGCGATCTCCGAGTTCCCCAGCTCCACCTTCGTCGTAAGCGAGACCGAGTGGCAGGCGGCCACCCACGGCTCGAACCCGATGCTGGAGGGCTACCGCCGCTCCCACTTCGACTACGCCTTCGATTACCGCACCGTCGACTTCGACCGCGCCAACGTCGACTCCTACGCCAGCTTCGGCCGCACCTTCGACCTCTTCGGCGACGGCTCGATCCGGCTCGCCTACACCCCCGGCCACAGCGCCGGCCACATGTCGGTCGTCTGCCGGCTGTCGAAACGCGACTTTGTGATCGCAGGCGACACCTTCTACGTGATGTCCCAGCTCGACGGCTCCGAACCGCTGCCGCCACGCCCCCAGGACGCCCACAACATGCGTCGCTCCCTGCAGGAGCTGCGCCTCTTCCGCAGCCAGTTCCCCGACGCGGTGATCGCGCCCTGCCACGACCCGGACTTCTACGCGGCTATCGAGCCGCGCTACGAGTAGCCAGGCCCTCGTGCATCTCGCGAACGCGCTTGAAGATCTCGGTCGCGGCCTCTAGCTGGCGCTCACGGCACGGGGCCGCCTCGACCGGGAAGGCCAGCGGCTCGCCGAACTGGACCGTGGTCTTGGGGAAGCGCAGCTTCTTCCACTGGCGGGCCTGCTCGGAGCCTTTGATCGCGACGGGGACGATCGGGACGCCGGATTCGAGGGCGATGCGGCCGATGCCGGGTTTGGGGTTGCCCAGCTTCTGGGAGCGGGAGCGGCCGCCCTCGGCGTAGACGAGGAGCATTTCGCCCTGGTCGAGGAGCTGGCGGACGGTCTCGAAGGCCTCCTCGTCGTGGTGGCCGCGGCGGATCGGGAAGACGCCGCCATGCTTGTAGATGTAGGTGAGTACCGGCGGGCCGAAGAGTTGGGATTTGGCCATGAAGCGGATCTTCCGGCGCAGGTAAACGCCGATGAAGAAGTGGTCCATCTGGCTGAAGTGGTTGGGGGCGAGAACGAGAGGGCCGTCCTTGGGGACGTTCTCGACACCGATCGCGCGGACGCGCCAGAGCAGGATCGTCGGCAGGGTGAGGACGATGCGGGCGAGGGTGTAGGTCCAGCCGACCCCCTTGCGGGCCGAATCGTGGAACTGCTGGAAGTACTCGGCGGGGCGCGGGTCCTTGTAGACCTGCGGCTTCATCTCGCCCATTCGCGCGAGCGCTCCAGTGCTCGTTGCCAGTCGGCCAGCAGCTCTTCCCGCCGCGCCGCCTCCATCCGCGGTTCGTAGCGGTCGGCCTCGCGCCACATCTCCCCCACCTGCTCCACCGTCCAGACCCCGGTCGCGATCCCGGCCAGGTAGGCGGCCCCGAGTGCGGTCGTCTCCGCGATCTCCGGCACGGAAACAGGTACACCGAGGACGTCCGCCTGGAACTGCATCAGCCAGCGGTTGGCCGTGGCGCCGCCGTCGGCGCGCAGCAGCTCCAGCCGCTCGCCGCAGGCCGCCTCCTGCGCCCGCACCGCATCGACCGTCTCGTAGGCGATCGCCTCCAGCGCCGCCCTCGCCAGGTGGGCTCGGCCGCTGCCGCGGGTGAGGCCGACGATCGTCCCCCTCGCGTAGGGGTCCCAGTGCGGCGAGCCGAGCCCGGTCAGCGCCGGGACGAAGTAGACGCCGTCGTTGCTCTCGAGCGAGCCCGCGAGCGCCTCGGTCTCCCCCGCCCCGGCGATGATCCCGAGCCCGTCGCGCAGCCACTGCACGGCGGCGCCGGTGACGAAGATCGAGGCCTCCAGCGCATAGGTGACCTCGTCCTCAAGCCCCCAGGCGACCGTCGCCAGCAGGCCGTCGGGCACCGGCGGCGGCTCCGGGCCGCTGTTGAGGAGAACGAAGCTGCCGGTCCCGTAGGTGTTCTTCGCCATCCCCGGGTGGTGGCAGGCCTGGCCGAAGAGCGCCGCCTGCTGGTCCCCCGCCACCCCCGCCACCGGCACCTCGCCGCCGAACTCGGCCGTGGTGCCGAAGACGCAGGAGGACGGGTGCGGCCGCGGCAGCCGCGCCGGGTCCACCCCGAGCAGGTCGCAGATCTCCGCGTCCCACTCCAGCCTGCGGATGTCGAAGAGCAGCGTCCGCGAGGCGTTCGTGTAGTCGGTCAGGTGCTGGCCGGTGAGCTTGAACAGGAGCCAGGAGTCGACGGTGCCGAAGACCGCCCGCTCCGTCCCCTCGGCGTTCCGCAGCAGCCACTCGATCTTGGTCCCGGAGAAGTAGGGGTCGATGGTGAGGCCGGTGCGCTCGCGGACCAGCGGCTCGTGCCCCGCCGCGCGCAGCTCGTCGCAGCGGCCGGCGGTGCGGCGGTCCTGCCAGACGAGGGCGCGATGGATCGGCTCCCCCGTGTCGGGGTCCCAGGCGACGACGGTCTCGCGCTGGTTAGTGATCCCGATCGCGTCGAGCTCCGCTCCCTCGATCCCGGCGTCGGCGAGCGCTTCCACGGCGACCCGCCGCGTCACCTCCCAGATCTCGTTCGCGTCGTGCTCGACCCAGCCCGGCCGCGGGAAGAACTGCTGGAACTCCGAGTAGGCGCGCCCGGCGACCGTCCCCTCGGAGTCGAAGACGAGGCAGGTGGTCCCCGTCGTCCCCTGGTCGATCGCGAGGATCACCCGCGCGGTTCCTTCACGTTGCAGCTGCGGATCAGGGTCGAGGCGAGCTTGCGGCCGTCGGCGAAGGCCATCGAGACGCGGGCGAAGGCGAAAACGCCGAGGCGGGTGCCGCTGGGGGCGGAGCACCTGGCGCCGAGGTAGCTGTGGCGGCGGCCGCGGTAGACGTAGGAGCGGTGGAGGACGAGCTTGATTTCCCTCAGGTAGCCGCTGCGGTTGAGCGAGGGGGGCAGGTCGCCGACCAGGGTCGTGCCGAAGGTGCCCTTGCTGTGGCGGATGCGGAAGGTGACGATGCGGGTGGCAGGGAACGGCTTTTGGCCGAAGGCGTGGGCGAGGATCGCCCGTTTGCCGTCGACGACGGCGTTGAAGGCGAGGATGCGGCCGCGCAGCGGGAAGGCGTTCTGTTCGGGAAAGGCGAAGGCGCCTTCGTAGCGGCCCTGGCCGACGAGGGCGTCGCCGCAGACGCGCAGCGCCTGCTCGCTCGACCGCGCCTCCAGCTGCCGGCGGCGGCAAACCGGGAGGCCTTCGGTGTCGAGGCTGCCGCCGCGGTTGACCGCGATCACGATCTGGCGCAGCGCCGGCGGCCGCTCTCCCGAGAGGGTCCTGATGATCCCTTCGACCCGCACCGCGACCGGGCCCCGCTCGTGGCGCGGCAGCGCCTGCGGGGCGATGCCGCCGTCGAACCTGACGAAGAGGTTGCCGCGCTCGGTCAGCTCGGCCTGGGCGAGGGCGGCAAGGGCGGCGAAGGCAGCTGCGAGCAACCCCACCAGCGCGATCCTCTTCCGTCCCCGAACCATCCGGCTGCTCAGGCTACCGCCGCCGCCGCGCCAGGAAGACGCGCAGGAAGTCGCACAGCTGTACCGCCCGGTGGGCGAAGCCACGGATGTTCCTCCCGGTCGCCCGGTGCTCGAGGTCGAGCCCGTACTCGCGCAGGCGGTAGCCGGCGCGGACGGCGTCGACCGTCATCCCGATCTCCATCCCGTAGCCCGCGGCGAAGGGGAGCGCGGCCCGAAGCACCTCGACCCGCATCGCCCGCTGGCCGGAGATCGGCGCCTCCGTTCTCAGGCCGCAGAGGCGGCGGATCGCCCAGCCGGCGAAGCCGAGGGCGAGGCCGAAGCCGCCCCCGACCCGGCGGCTGAAGGCGGCGACGGCGAGGTCGCACTCGCCGTCGCGGACCGCCTCGACCAGCGGCGCCAGGCGCGCCGCGGAGGCGCCGAGGTCGCCGTCGCAGAGGAGGACGAGCCGGGGCGGATCGGCGACGCTGAGCGCCGCCTCGGCCGCGGCGGAGACGTTCGCGCCCTTGCCGTGCGGGCGGCCGCGGCTGACCACCTCGGCCCCCGCCGCCATCGCCACCTCCGCCGTCCCGTCCTCCGAGGCGTCGTCGGCAACCCAGACCCGCGCCTGCGGGAAGGCCTCGCGCAGCGCCCGCACCGTGGCGGCGATCCGGTCGGCCTCGTTGCGGGCGGCGACGATCGCCGCCAGTCTTTCGTCCCCTGCTGCCGGTTCGGGTCCCATCGTCGGGTTATTGTCCCCGGCCATGGCAGACATCGAGGCACACATCACCGGCAACGTCTGGAAAATCGAGGTCGCGATCGGCGACGAGGTCGCCGACGGCGACACCGTCGTCATCCTCGAGTCGATGAAGATGGAGATTCCGGTCGAGTCCGAAGACGACGGCGTCGTGAAGGAGATTCGCTGCGAGGAGGGCCAGAGCGTCAGCGAAGGCGACGTCCTCGTGGTGCTGGTGTAGCGGTGGACGAGCGGCTCGCGGGTGGCAAGCTCCTCCTCGACCGGCCGGCGGACGCGGTCGCGCGGCTGACGATCGCCAACCCCGAGCGCCGCAACGCCCTCGACCACGAGATCCTCGACGCGATCGCCGAGGTCCTGCCGCAGCTGAACCGGGGGATCGAGAACCGCTGCGTCCTCATCACCGGGGCGCCGCCGCTCTTCTCCGCCGGCTACGACATCGCCGGTATCCCGGACGAGAGCTTTGAGCGCGACGCCGAGGCGCTGGTCGCCCATCCCTTCCATGCGGCGATGGAGGCGATCGCGCGCCATCCCTGGCCGACGATCGCCGCCGTCAACGGCCACTGCCTCGGCGGCGGGCTGGAGCTGGCGATCACCTGCGACCTGCGGATCTGCGCGGCCGGGGCGAAGCTGGGGATGCCGCCGGCGAAGCTGGGGCTGATCTACGGCCACACCGGCCTGCGCAGGTTCCTCGACACGATCGGCCTCCCCTACACGAAGGAGCTCTTCCTCACCGGCCGCAACGTCGACGCCGGGCGGGCGGAGCGGGTCGGCCTCGTCAACTGGGTGGTCGGCGACGCCGAGCTGGAGGACGAGGCGGTGGCGCTGGCCGCCGCGGTCGCCGCCAACGCCCCGCTCTCGATGCGCGGCAACAAGCACGCGATCGACCTCCTCCAGGCCAACCCTGCACTGACCGAGCGGCAGGAGGCCGGCCTCGTCGCCCTGCGCGAATCCTGCTTCTCCTCGGAGGACTTCCGCGAGGGGATCCGCGCCTTCGCCGAGAAGCGAAATCCGCAGTGGACGGGTCGGTGAGCGCGAAGGCGCGCAAAGCCCTCGCCGCCGCCGACCCGACGATGGGTGCGCTGATCGAGCGCATCGGCAGGATCGACCTGAAGATGCGGCTGAAACGGCGCGCCGAGGAGCGCCCGCCCGATGCCTACGGCGCCCTGCTGCGCGCGATCGTCGGTCAGCAGCTCTCGACCAAAGCGGCACGGACGATCTACCTGCGGGTCGTCGACCTCTTCGACGGCACCACCCCGACGCCGGAGCAGCTGCTCGACGCCAGGGAGGAGGACCTGCGCGCCTGCGGCCTCTCCGGCCGCAAGACCGAATACGTCCGCGACCTCGCCGCCCACGTGCTCAGCGGCGAGCTGGAGCTCGACCGACTCGACAATCTCGGCGACGAGGAGGTGATCGAGGAGATCGTCGCCGTGCGCGGTCTCGGCCGCTGGACGGCGGAGATGTTCCTGCTCTTCCACCTCGAACGGCCCGACGTCCTCTCCGGCGGCGACCTCGGGATCCGCAAAGCGATCCAGATCGAGTACGGGCTGGTGGAGATGCCGCCGCTGGCAGAAGTGATCGAAATCGGCGAGGCCTGGCGCCCGTACCGGAGCCTGGCTTCGCTCTACCTCTGGGAGTCTCTCGCGGCGGTGCCCTCATGAGGCGGCGCTTCTGGCTCGGGATCACGGCGGTGGCCCTGATCGCCGTCGGTTCGGTGATCGCGGCCGCGCTCGTCTACCTCGACGACCGCGACGACTTCGAGCAGGTGCAGCGCGAGGAGGCGATGCGCGCCGCCCACCAGATGGAAGCGGTGGCCGGCCTCTCGGTCGACCAGCTGACCAGCGCCGCCGCCTTCTTCAAAGCCGAGGACGACCTCAGCCGCCACGAGTTCCAGGTCTACGGGCGCTCGCTGATCCGGCAGGGGGCGCTGGGCGGAGCCGTCTACATCCCGCGGGTGTCAGCGTCGAAGCGGAAGCGCTATGAGCGCACCCACGGGATCGAGATCCTGGAGCGGGTCGGGCCGGTCAGGTTCCGGCCGTCGAGCCCGCACTCGGAGTACTTCCCGATCACCTACGTCGCCTCGGAGCACGAACGGCGGCGGCGGGCTCTCGGCTACGACCTCGGGCAGGACCCGGACCGCGCCGTCTTCCTGAAGCGCGCCCGCGACACCGGCGCAGCCGTCTCCAGCCCCGTCATCTCGCTGCTGATCGGCGGCCACGGCATCAACGTTTTCCAGCCGGTCTACCGCGACGGGTCTCCGATCGGGACCCTGGCCCAGCGCCGCCGCGCCCTCGTCGGCTTTGCCGCCGGCAGCTTCCGCATCGGCGACCTCGCCGCGGCCGCGACCGAAGCCCTCGGCGACGAGGACGAGGTGCGGCTACAGGTGGCGGGCAGGACCGCCTTCGGGTCGGGCGGGGCGGTCGACGGCGGCGCCTCGATGCCGCTGCGGATCGCCGACCGCACCTGGACGCTGACCGTCAAGGACCCCGGCGGGCCGGACATGAGCCTGCCGGTGGCCCTGGCGGTGCTGGGAATCTCACTGGCGGCGCTGCTGGGCGCGTTGATCGTCTCCTGGGGCCGGAACGAACGGATGCAGGAGCTGGAGCGGCAGGCGAGCCAGGACGTTCTCACCGGTCTCAGCAACAGGCGCCGCTTCGAGGAGGACCTGGCGGCGGCGATGGCGCGCAGCCGCCGCGAGCGCTCGACCGGGGCGCTGCTGATGCTCGATCTCGACCGCTTCAAGCAGGTCAACGACTCGCAGGGGCACCCGGCCGGCGACCGCCTGATCAGGGAGGTGGCGGCGGTGCTGCGACGGCGGGCCCGCGCCAGCGACTCGCTCGCCCGCCTCGGCGGCGACGAGTTCGCGGTGATCCTCCCCCGCTGCAGCCGCGAGGAGGCGGTCCTGGCGGCGGAGGCGATCGCCGATGAGGTCCGCGACCATCGCCCCGACGAGGCGGAAGGGCCAGTCACCGTCAGCATCGGCGTCGCGATCTTCGGCGACGACCCCCGCACCAGCGTCGCCACCGTCGTCTCCGAGGCCGACGCCGCGATGTACGCGGCCAAGGACCAGGGGCGTGACGGTGTGCGCGTGTTCGATCGCCTCTCGGTGCGCGAGGACGTGCCCGAGCAGGGCTGAGATTTCCCTAGAGCCCTAAGGTTTGGCTCAGTTCGGCCGCGTGTACAACGCTGAGCGAGCATTTTGCAGTCGCACGCTTGGTCATAGCCTTTAAGCCAAGGATTGGAATCCCTCCACAAGGTGAGCTTTCCTACATCACAGTATCTTGACTGCACTTCTCTGCTGTGTCTCCCTAGGGCGATTGCTCCCCACTTAGGAAAGGCTACTCACATGAGTAAGAAGCTAATTGCACCTATATCCGGAGCGTTGTGCGTGCTCGCGCTGACGTTCCTCTCGTCAATGGCCTCCGCAGGTGAAATCATCGGCCACTGCAGCTCAGGTGGTACGTGCACCGGTACCTTCACCGGTGGCCCCACGGTACTCCAAGACGACAGCGGGGGCGCTGCAGGTAGGTTCTCATGCAGCACTGTCACTGGGACGGTCTCAGGAATGAGCAATACGTCGACAGCAACGGCATCACTCACCCTCCACGGATGCCAAGAGCCCATTTTCGGCACCAAATGCTCAAGTAGCGGGGAACCTCTTGGCACAATTCGGACAGGCAACGGAGTCGTATCTCACTTGGTTTACATTGATGGCAAACCCAACCCTATAGTTGGTGTTCTTGCGACAAATCTGAGCGTCACATTCTCTTGTCCCAGTGTGTTCACTCAGAAGACAGTTACAGGAAATGTTATTGCCAAGATTGAGAATCCTGAATGCGGAAAACCCCGCACCAGTTTCAGTGGCGAATTCGCTCAAGCTGGACCAGGGATCCAACAGTACTCTCAGGTCACAACAACTGGAACGGTCTTCACTTTGACCGCAGGGAACCACGGCGCTGACCTGACACAGTCATCGATCACTGGGACAGGAACTATCACGATCAACGAAGGGAAAACTGTTACGCTTACATGCTGAGCTGCCAGATGACGAGCCTGAGTCGAGGCTGTTAGTCGGCCTCGACTCCTGCTCGCAAATCCAGGACCCTCTGGGCGGCCTCCTCAAACTCGGCCCGATTGAGACGACGGGAGCGAAGCTTCGCGACCAGCGCCTTCCAGGCACGCCGGGCCGGGGCGAGGCGGGCGTAGAGGAGGAGGTCGGCGCCGGCTCGGACGCCGGCCACCGCGGCCTTGGCGGTGCCGCCGAAGTGTTCGACGGCGGGCGTTTCCAGGGCGTCGGTGATGGTGACTCCTTTGAAGCCGAGACGGTTGCGCAGCTCGCCGGTGGCGATTGAGCGGGTAAAGGCGGCGGGGTCGGTGGAGAAGGCCGGGTAGATCGCCGTGCTCAGCATCACCATCTCGCCGCCCGCGGCGACGAAATCCCTGTAGGGCTTCTCGTCGACCGCCCGCAGCTCGCGCTTGGAGAGGTGGATGCGTTCGACCGAGAAGTCGGTGTTTTCGGTGGCGGCACCGAAGCCGGGGAAGTGCTTGCCGCTGGAGACGACGCCGCCGGCCTGCAGCGCCTTCGCGAATGGGATCGCGGTGGCGGTGACGCGGGCGGCGGTCGCGCCGAAGCTGCGTTCGGTCTCGGCGATGACGCCGCCGGGGCGGCCGACATCGAGGACCGGCGCGAGGTCGACGTTGATCCCGACGTCGCGCAGGTTGCCGGCGGTGCGGCGGCCCTGGCTGGCGCTGAAGGCGGCGCCGCGGGCGCCCATCTGGCGCGCGGAGGTGGTGGGGGCACCACCGAGGCGCTTGACCGGGCCGCCCTCCTGGTCGGTCATCACCAGCAGCGGGTCGCGCAGCTTCGGTGGCCGTCCGATCGCCTGCAGGCGGGCGATCAGGCGCCGCCCGGCGGCGCGGCCGGGGAGGTTTTCGGCGAAGAGGACGACACCCGCGACCCGTCCCTGGGCGATCGCCTTCCGCAGCCCCGGTGAGATCGAGGTCCCGCGCAGGCCGACGACGATCCGCTCTCCCGCC
Source organism: Solirubrobacterales bacterium (assembly GCA_044867815.1). Lineage (GTDB taxonomy): Bacteria > Actinomycetota > Thermoleophilia > Solirubrobacterales > 70-9 > VAYN01. The sequence goes on from JBIOVP010000051.1 coordinate 15,049, forward strand.
AGCAGTTGCGGCGAGAGGGTCTCCGCCACGCTCGGCTGCGGCGCCGCGGCCTCGTCTCCCAGCGTCGCGCCGCAGGCAAAGGCGCCGATCGCGATAGCCGCGAGCACACCCAGCGCCACCCCTCGTCGCCGCGCCACAGTCCGCTTCATCGGGCCGATACTAGGCGTCCGGGGCGATTCCTAGGGTGCGTGCCGATGCCGCCGCTGATCACCGTCGAGGAGGCCCGCGCCTACGGCCGCCTCAGCGACCACGCCGAGATCGAAGCCCTCGTCGAACGCGCCTGGGAGGTGCGGATCGAGGAGTTCGGCAACTCCACCGACATGTGCTCGCTGGTCAACGCCAAGTCCGGCGGCTGCGCCGAGGACTGTGGCTTCTGCGCCCAGTCACGCTACGCCGAGGCGGATACCCCGATGCACGCGATGATGGAGCCGGAGCAGATTCTCGAGCACGCGAAGGCGGCCGAGGCGGCGGGCGCCCACCGCTTCTGCATGGTCACCCAGGGTCAGGGGCTCTCCAAGCGCGACTTCCAGAAGATCCTCGAGGGGACGAAGCTCGTCGCCGAGCGGACCAACCTCAAGCGCTGCGCCTCGATCGGCCACATGTCGACCGAGCGGGCGAAGGCGCTTAAGGAGGCCGGCGTCCAGCGCGTCCACCACAACGTCGAGTCGGCCCGCTCCTACTACCCCGAGGTCTCGACCACGGTCCGCTACGAGGGCCGGCTGCGGACGATCCAGGCGGTCAAGGAGGCCGGACTGGAGACCTGCGTCGGCGGCATCCTCAACCTCGGCGAGAACGAGGAGCAGCGGGTCGAGA
>JBIOVP010000052.1:0-7612 GCA_044867815.1 Solirubrobacterales bacterium
CCAGCGGCGCCCACCAGTCGCGGCCGATCCGGACCGCGACCGTGCTCGGCCGCCCTTTCGGCAGCACCATCGCGAAGAAGCCGGCGCTGAAGATGCCGAAGAGGCCGAGGAGGATGAAGTAGTGGGCCGGGTTGGCCAGCGGGCCGGCATCGCGGCCGTTGTCGATGTGGAGGGAGATGTCCCAGTACATCCCGAAGAGGGCGGTGAGCAGCGAGACCGTGGCGACAGCCGAGGGAAAGGCGACCCAGCCGGGGAAGCCCGAGCTGCGTTCGCCGAAGTCCGCGAGGCGCTGCAGCACCTTCACGCGGCCGCTGCGGTGACCGAGGCCGAGGACGAGGAGCGCGCAGGTGACGATCGTCGCGGCCGTGGTGGCGATCACGATCTGGCCGATCTCGGCGCCTCCGGCTGGAGGGGAGGCTGAGGCGAGAAGCATTCCGTAGAGGTTCATAGGAAGTCCTTGAAAGAGAGTGGATTGCATGAAGCTTGTTCCCTCATAAACGTTACCTCAAACGAGGTTACATTCCAAATGTAGACTCCCCGTATGGCGAAAAAACCCCCTGCCAGCGCCAATTCCGGCACCTCCGAGGCCAACCTCACCGTCGAGCAGCTCGCCTACGAGACCGGGATGTCGGTGCGGAACATCCGCAACCACCAGTCCCGCGGCCTGCTGCCGCCACCCGATGTGCGCGCCCGGGTCGGCTACTACGGACCCGAGCACGTCGCCCGCCTGCGCCTGATTCAGGAGATGCAGGCGGAGGGCTTCAAGCTCAGCGCGATCTCGCGCCTGATCGGCGAGCACGGGGAGGACGCCGACCGCTTCGTCGGCCTGCGCCAAGCGGTCACCGCCCCCTTCGCGACCGAGTCCCCCGAGGTCTACAGCCGCGCCGAGCTGGTCGAGAAGTTCGGCACCGACGACGACAAGCTCGTCGACAAAGCAAAAAAGCTCGGGCTTCTCGTCGACCTCGGCGAAGACCGTTACGAAGCCCCGAGCCCGGCCCTGATCCGCGCCGCCGAGGAAGTGATGGCGATGGGCATCGAGCTCCCCGCCGCCCTCGCCGCGATCGAGAAACTCAACCGCAACGCCCAGTCCTCCGCCCGCACCTTCGTCGACCTCTTCGTCGAGAAGGTCTGGAAGCCCTTCGACGACGCCGGCCGCCCCGAGGACGGCTGGGAGGAGATCATCGCTGCCATCGGCCGCCTCCGCCCCCTCGCCTTCGACGCCCTCAACGCCACCTTCCGTCTCACCCTGACCACCGAAATCGAGAAAGCCTTCGGCGAAGTCCTCGAACGGCGTCAGAAGAGGAAATAATCACTGGAACTATCCTGGCTCCATGAATCCCCAGCAAAGACTCGCGGAAGCAGCCGACCGGGCCAAGCGAGCGGAAGAGCAAGGAGACGACGGTCTCGCAGCCCGGGAATGGCGGTCGTACCGGTTGATTCGTGACGCCGGTCGGGACCCCGAGGAGCTGCTCGCAGAGGGGGTTTCTCTGTCGACTCAGGCGATCGAGCTCGCCGCGGCCAGCCGGTGACCGGCTTCGGCCGCATCCTCAAAGACCTGAACGAGGCCGGAGTCCGCTATGTCCTGATCGGCGGAATCGCTCTGATTCGCCATGGTGTAGTCCGTGCAACCCGCGACGTCGATGCAGTCTTCGATCCCGACCCTCGCAATGTCGACCGGATTCGAAGCCTTGTCGATGAGTGGGGGGCTACCCGACCCGATGGATCTCCGTTGCCGGAGGGCGCCGTCAGTCCGGATCGCAGCATCCACCTCAGAACTCCTTTTGGCGACCTCGATCTCGTCTCAGAAACGATCACCGGTATTTCCTTCTCCGATCTCCTGGCGCGGGCGGATACGAAGAAGGTCGACGGCGTCGAAGCACCGATCTGCTCACTTGCCGATCTCGTGGCGATGAAGCGGGCAGTGGGGCGCGAACGCGATCTAGCCGATCTCTCCGACTTGCGGGCCGCCCATGGGGATCTTCCAGAGATCCCCGAGTAGGAGAGGACGGAACTGGATCCGGCGACCCTTACTGCGCAGGCGTCGATGACCGCAGCAAGGTCGCGAGAGTCTAGGTGACTTTTCGAACGGGCGGCAGAAGAAGCAGCGACTTAGGCTCGCAAGGGAACTTGAGATTGCTGGATCTGCGTATGGGCTCCATAACCGACCGACCGGAGGTAGAGCTTCAACGACTCGAGAGAAAGATCGGGATCAGGATGGGGACCCTGAATAACCTCCCAGAGGGGGAGGCGGCCGGTGAAGACTCCGGCGAAATCCTGAAGCGGAATCTTCACGTATGGAACTAGACCAGTTTTCGCACGTCGAAAGCAAATTTCCACGCCCTCCGCGCTTCTCGATGGAAGTGGCGACACATCGAGTGAACCGCCTGAAGGATTAAGTTCTTCGAGTTGCTGCTTTGCCTGCTTCAAGGACTTTTCGATCCTTTGATCATCAATCAAACCAAGCTCCTCATTGATGTCTACGAGCTTGATCAGCCGCCACTCTCTCTCCTCGGCGAAGGCAGGATTCTTGAAGCAGAGATAGTGCTCAAGTAAAGCGTCTTGAAGGGCCCAGATGGCTGGGTATGGAAAGAGCTCTGTCGGCTGAAGGATCTCCTTGTCGAGAATGCTCTCCGCCGTTTCTATCCAAATCTTCATGGCTAGTCGAACCGCCCCTCGTTGCTGCTCGGGGTCATAAACGACTTTACGAATCAGGGTGTTGCGCGGGGGATCTGCCCAATGCACAATCCCTGTGAGGTCCACACCCAGTGAGTACGCTGACTCACTCGCACCATAGCCGCGCCACTGCGAAAGCAGGTCTCCCTCCTCGCAGAAGCACGCTATGAAGGGCCTCATCATCAGGAAAGGATTGGCCATATCTGGATCGAGATGCAGATATTGAGCAACCCTCGGAGATTCCTTCAGAGCTCCTACCACCTCAGCACCAATTAATTGGGAGGCATAGGTCAGCTCCGAGGCATCATTTACGAACCGCACATCTGACGCCCACATCTCCGCCGAGGAGCAAATCCCCATAAGTCCGTCTAGCCTCGTGTAGTGGTGCAGCCGACGAGGGGGCGAAGAAGACATTGCCGTTAGCGACTCGGAGCCCTCTCGGGCATTGGCGAAGCGCTGACGGATCTCATGGCCGAGTTGGCGTCGATGCAGCTGCTCAGGGGTTAGATCGCTCATGAGTAGCCAAAAGGAAGCTGATCCGAAGCCTCAGAGCCGACGACCGGACTTGAACCGGTGACCCCTTCATTACGAATGAAGTGCTCTACCAACTGAGCTACGCCGGCGGGCTCGGGGAATTGTAGAGAGGGAGCGGGTTTCGGTTCCGTCGCAGCGGCTGGGGATGATCCGGGGATGGCAGCGGAGCGGGCGATCAGGCAGCGGCGGGAGAACGAGGTCGAGTTCGGGCGGATCGTCGCCTTCAGCGACGGGGTCTTCTCGATCGCGATCACGCTGCTGGTGCTCAACCTGGGGATCGACAAGGGACTGACCGAGGGGCAGATCGACAACGCGCTTTGGGACCAGCGCGATCTCTTCTTCGCCTACGCGATCAGCTTCGCGGTGATCGGCCGCTTCTGGCTCGTCCACCACCGCTTCTTCTCCGAAGTCAGGGCCTTCGACGGGCGGCTGATCGCGCTCAACCTCGTCTACCTGGGCGCGATCGTCCTGATTCCGTTCAGCAGCGAGCTGCTGGGCGAGTACGGGGGGACGACGACGGCTGTCGTCTTCTACTCGGTCAACCTCGCGGTCGTCGTCCTCCTCGGGCTGCTGATGCACGTCGACGCCCGCCGCCGCGAGCTGACCAAGATCGACGACCGCACCCACCGCGAAACCCGGATCCGCAGCACCTATATCGCCGGCATCTTCCTGCTCTCGGTCCCGATCGCCTACTTCGCCCCCGACGTCGCGCCCTACCTCTGGCTGGTGCTCTTCGTCGACCCCTCGGCGCGCCTTGCGCGGCGCTCAGGGGCGGACGGTGAAGGCAACTGACTGGCCTGGCTTTGCGCAGGAGATCGACCACCCACGGTCGGTGACCACGCCCTGGCAGCGGTAGGAACCGACCGAGCAGCCCCAGCGGGAGGCGCCCGCCGGGCGCCGGCAGTCAGGGTTGTGTTCCCACTCGGCTCGCACCGCCCGCGTCGTGGCGGCGGCGCTTTCAGGTGCCGGGGCCGTGCCGGTCGTCCCGTCATCCGATCCGCCACAGCCGCTCAGCATCAGCGCCACCGCGGCGACGATCGCGAGTCGGGTGGCAATCCGCATGCCGGGGAACCTACTCGGCGCCCCCGTCCTCATGTGGCAGCTTGCCGCAGATCGGGCACTCCGGCTCCGGCGTCACCGGCTCGCGTTTGACCTCCATCGTCCGCAGGTCGGTGATGTGGGCGACGCCCTGGGTCGCCGGCCGGTGAAGGCCGGTGAGCAGGTGCATGATCTCCATCGCAACCTGGCCGCCGATCAGCCCGCAGGCCGGGCCCAGCGTCGCCGCCGGGCTCGGCTGCGCCCGCCGTTGTTCGATCGCGACGTCGAAGAGGGGGTACTCACGCCGGTAGCCGATCTCCTGGCAGACGAAGCAGCCCGTCTTGCCGGGGACGTAGAGCGGCCCCACCCGGGCGACCGGCGGGAAGTGGCTCATCGTGATGTACGGGATTCCGGCCTTGAAGCAGGCGGAGTTGCACCAGCGCTCGATTTCGTGCGCCGGCCAGTCGGCGGCGTCGATGACGACGTCGGCGCCGTCGATGAACTCGGCAATGTCCTCTTCGCCCTCCAGCCGGCGAGCGGCGGTGGTGATCTCCGCCATCGAGTTGAAGGCCCGCAGGCGCGCCGCCGCGCACTCGACCTTGAGCAGGCCGATGTCGGCCTCGGTGTAGAGGATCTGCCGGTTGAGGTTGCTGACCTCGACCCGGTCGCCGTCGATCAGCCACATCTCGCCGACGCCGGTGCAGGCGAGCGCCCAGGCCGACCAGCCGCCGAGGCCCCCGACCCCCAGCACCGCCACCTTTGCCTCGCGCAACCGCTCCTGGCACTGCGAGGGGGTGATCTCGCCGCTGCCGATGTCGCTGAAGTAGCGCAGCTGGCGGTCGAACCGCTCCAGCTCGGCGAGGGGGACGAGCTCGTCGTCCGCGGCGTCCTCGACCACCTGCAGCTCCTGCAACTGCGCCATCAGGTCGTCCACCTCGTCGGCCCCGAACTCCTTCCGCAACTGCTCCAGCGTGTGTTCGCCGTTGACCGCGGCGAGCAGTCGCCGTTCGTCCGAGTCGGGCTGCTCGATGCGGATGTCGTTATCGGCGCTCGGACGCAGGAGGTAGATGTCCCCGTCCGGGGTTTCGATCTCCTCAGTCGTCCGTTTGATCCGTGGCCTGCGCAAGTCCCCTTCCCCTCCCCCTAGATAGGTCCATATCGAAGTAGAGACCGGCTCAGCAGTCGGGAGAGTTTCTAGAAGAGGAGAGTACGAGCGCGTTCGAAGATTGCGTCGGTCATCGGCACGGTCAGCCTGCCGGTGAAGGTGTTCTGCTGGCTCGGGTGGTAGCAACCGAGGAGCCGCCAGCGACCGACCTCCGCCTCGGCCCCGTGGCCGAACTTCGGCCGCGGTCGCGGCACCTCCTCTCCGAGCGCCTCGGCGGCGCGGAGGAAGCCGTCCCAGCCGAAGGACCCGAGGGCGACGAGGACCTGACAGCGCTCCAGCAGCTCCAGCTCGCGGCGCAGGTAGGGGAGGCAGGTATCGCGCTCCTGCGGCGTCGGCTTGTTGGCCGGGGGGGCGCAGCGGACGGTGGCGGTGATGAAGGCGTCGTGCAGCTCCAGACCGTCGCCGCGCCACTCCGAATGCGGCTGGTTGGCGAACCCGGTTCGGTGCAGGGAGGCGTATAGCCAGTCGCCGGAGCGGTCGCCGGTGAACATCCGGCCGGTGCGGTTGGCGCCGTGGGCGGCCGGGGCGAGGCCGACGATCCCCAGCCGGGCCTCGGGGTCTCCGAAGCCGGAGACCGGACGCGCCCAGTACTCCTGGCCGCGGAAACGGCGGGGCGGGTTGGCCGCCTGGTCCTCGCGCCACTCGACCAGCCGCGGGCAGAGGCGGCAGCTATGGATCTCCTCGGCCAGGGCCGCGAGGGCGCCGGCGCGCCCGGAGCTCATAGGCTTCGCCTCGTCGTCATGGCACCGAACCGAATCATGCGCGGCTCCTTCATGCGCCGCGCCCTCGCGCTCGCGGCAGTCGCGCTGGCGCTCGCCGCCGGGCTGAGCGCCTGCGGAGGCGACAGCGAGGATTCCGCGATCGACCCCGAGGCCGATGGCCGCGTCCTCAACGAGATCCTCGGCCGGCAACTGGCGGCGGTCGCCGCCTACGGCGATGCGCTGCCGCTGCTGCGCGGTGCCGACCTCGCCACCGCCCGGCGCTTCCGCGGCCAGGAACAGGAACACGTCGACGCGACGACGAAGGCGCTGCGCGGTCTCGATGGGAAGGCCGACCCGCCCTCGGAAACCGTCGAGGCCGGCGACCTGAAAAGCGCCGATGACGCTTGGCGCTTCCTCTACGAGCTCGAAAGCGCGACGATCGACGACGAGCTCAGCGCCGTCGCCAGGCTGACGATCGCCTGGCCGCGACCGCTGCTTGCCGGGATGGCCGCGAACCAGGCGCAGCGGCTGGTCCTGATCCGCCGCGCTCTTGGCGCAAACCCGGCGGAAGCGGTGCCGAAGGCGTTCGAGACCGGGGAAACGGCCGCCCCAGAGGAGATGATGAAGCCATGACCGCTCCCCTTTACGCCATCGGCCGCTTCTGCTCCCGCCACCACTACTCCGTGATCGGGGCCTGGATCGTGCTCGCGATCGCGCTGCTCGCGATCGGCCACTCCGCCGGCAGCAAGACGAGCGAAAACCTGACCCTGCCCGGAACCGACTCGACCAAGGCGACCGAACTCCTCGAAGACGACCTGCCCGAACAGGCCTACGGCAGCAACCCCCTGACGATCGAAGCGCCGGCCGGGAAGAAGCTGACCGACCCGCAGTACGCATCCGCCGTGGCGGAAACGGCGAAGCGGCTGAATGCGATCGAGGAGGTCAACTCCGCGGTCAGCCCGCTCAGCCCCCAGGGGGCCGCCTTCCTCAGCAAGGACAAATCGATCGGCTACTTCCCGGTCGTCCTCGCGATCGGGCCGGGCGAAATCGACGAAGAAGAAGCCGAACGGATCCTCGACGCCGCCGGGCCGGCGAAAGCCGCGGGGCTGGAGCCGGCGATCGGCGCCTACGTCGGCCAGCAGCTCTCGAAGCCGGCGACCGAGACCAGCGAGGCGATCGGCCTGGCGGCGGCGGTGGTCATCCTCCTCTTCGCCTTCGGCACCGCGACGGCGATGATGCTGCCGATCGTCTCGGCGGTGATCGGCCTCGCCTGCGCGCTCTCGATCATCCGCCTGCTCGAGCACGTGCTCGAGGTGCCGGGGGTCGCCTCGACCCTGGCGACGATGATCGGCCTCGGCGTCGGCATCGACTACGCCCTCTTCATCGTCACCCGACACAAACTGCAGCTGGCCGACGGGATGGAGCTGCGCGAGTCGATCGCGCGGGCGACCGCGACCGCCGGCGGCGCCGTCGTCTTCGCCGGCTTCACGGTCGTGATCGC
>JBIOVP010000053.1:0-14951 GCA_044867815.1 Solirubrobacterales bacterium
CCGAGACAAATCGGCAACTCGGCGTTTGCAGGGCACGGACGCAATAGAGCAGCGACATAGCGCAGAAGAGGCCGAGGAGGGCGTAGGCGCGCGCCTCCTGCGAGTACCAGAGCAGCATCGGGTTGACGGCGACCAGGGCCGCCGCCAGGACGCCGGCCCGGGCGCCGCGAAGTTCGCGGGCGATGAGGTAGGCGACGGGAATCGTCGCCACCCCGGCGAGTGCCGAGAGCGAGCGCAGCCCCCACTCGCCGCTGCCGGCGACCTGAGTCCAGATCCAGGCCAGCGCGTAGTAGAGCGGCGGCGCCGACTCGGAGAACCCGACCGCGTCCATCGCGTGCCAGAACCCCACCCGCAGCACCCGGCTGGCGGTGACCACCTCGTCGTGGTGGTAGGGCTGGATGCCGAGGGTGGCGAAGCGCAGCACCGCGCCGAGGACGGTCAGCCCGGCGACGATCCAGAAGGCGCGAGAGCGGTTGCGCACTAAGAGAGGGCGACGTCGAGGGCCTGGGAGACCTCGTCGACGTAGACGAACTCGAGGTTGCCGAGCTCGTGCTCGGGGATCTCCGCCGCGTCCCCCTCGTTGCGGCCGGGCACGATCACTTTCTTGATCCCCGCCCGCTGCGCCGCCAGCGACTTCTCCTTCAGCCCGCCGATCGGCAGCACCTGGCCGGTCAGGGTCACCTCGCCGGTCATCGCCACGTCGTTGCGGACCGGGCGGCCGCTGACCAGCGAGGAAAGCGCGACCGTCATCGCCACTCCCGCCGAGGGACCGTCCTTGGGGACCGCCCCCGCCGGGACGTGGACGTGGACGTCGTGGCCGGCGAACCAGTCGCCCTCGACCTTCGGCGCGATCTCACCGCAGTGCCCGCGCACGTAGGAGAGCGCCGCCTGCGCCGACTCCTTCATCACCTCGCCGAGCTGGCCGGTGATCGTCAGCTTGCCCGAGCCCGGCATCGCCGTCGCCTCGATGAAGAGGACGTCGCCGCCGCTCGGCGTCCAGGCGAGCCCGGTGGCGACGCCCGGGTCCTTGGTCCGCCGCCGCTGCTCGGCGAAGACGCGCCGGCGCCCCAGCAGCTCGCGCACTTTCTTGCCGGAGATCCGCACCTTGCCCTTCGTCCTGCCCTCGGCGACTTCGCGGGCGACTTTGCGGCAGACGGTGCCGATCTGGCGCTCAAGGTTGCGGACCCCGGCCTCGCGCGTGTACTCCTCGATGATCGCGGTCAGCGCCGCGTCGGCGAACTCGATCTGCGAGGGCTTCAGCCCGTTCGCCTCGATCTGCCGCCGGACCAGGTAGCGACGGGCTATGTGGCGCTTCTCCTCCAGCGTGTAGCCGGCGAGCTCGATCGTCTCCATGCGGTCGAGCAACGGCCCCGGGATGGTGTCGAGGACGTTGGCCGTGGCGATGAAGACGATGTCGGAGAGGTCGAACTCGAGGTCGAGGTAGTGGTCACGGAAGCCGTCATTCTGGGATGGATCCAGCACCTCGAGCATCGCCGAGGCGGGGTCGCCGCGGAAGTCGGCGCCCATCTTGTCGATCTCGTCGATCATGAAGACGGGGTTGCGGGAGCCGGCGTCGCGGAGAGCACGGACGATCGTCCCCGGCATCGCACCGATGTAGGTGCGGCGGTGGCCGCGGATCTCGGCCTCGTCGCGGACGCCGCCGACCGAGATCCGCTCGAACTCGCGCCCAAGCGCCTTCGCGATCGATTTACCGAGGCTGGTCTTGCCGACCCCGGGCGGACCGACGAAGCAGAGGATCGGCCCCGGCGAGTCCGGGTTGAGCTTGCGCACCGCCAGGTACTCGAGGATCCGGTCCTTGATCTTCTCGAGGTCGTAGTGGTCGGCGTCAAGGACCTCGCGGGCGTGCTTGAGATCGAGGTCGTCCTCGGTCTCAACAGACCATGGAAGCTCGGTCATCCACTCCAGGTAGGTACGGATCACCCCGTGCTCGGCCGCGGCGGGCGGCAGTTTCTCCAGCCGCGAGAGCTCGCGCTCGGCGGCTTTCAGCGCGTGCTCCGGCAGCTCCGCAGCCTCGATTTTCTCCCGCAGTTCGTTCGCTTCGGCCTGCTGCTCGTCCTCTTCGCCGAGCTCCTCCTGGATCGCTTTCAGCTGCTGGCGGAGGAAGAACTCGCGCTGGCCCTTGTCGATCTCTGACTGTACCTGCGACTGGATCTGGCTGCCGAGCTGGACGACCTCGAGCTCACGGGCGAGGATCCGCGAGAGGTGGCGCAGCCGCTTGGCGACGTCGACCTCTTCCAGCAGTTTCTGCTTCTCCTCGGTGCCGACCCGCAGCGCCCCGGCGATCAGGTGCGCGAGTGCCGCCGGGTCGTCGATGTTGGCGACCGCCATCTGCAGCTCCTCGGGCAGGTAGGGGATCTGCTCGACGATCTCCGAGAAGGTCCCCTGGACGTTGCGGTTGAGCGCCTCCAGCTCGGCGCTCGGCTCGATCACGTCGGGCAGGGCGCTGATCCGGGCCACCATGTAGGGCTGCTCGGTGATGAACTCGCCCAGCTTCACCCGCTGCATCCCCTGGACGAGGATCCGCAGGCTGCCGTCGGGGACTTTGACCATGCGGGCGACGGCGCCGACGACGCCGACGTCGTAGAGGTCGCCCGGCCCCGGCACCTCGTTCTCGGGATCGCGGGCGGTGACCATCGCCAGCATCCGGTTGGTGCCGAGCACGTCGTCGACCAGGTGGATCGAGCGCTCCTGGCCGACCGCCAGCGGCGCCAGCGTTTCCGGGAAGGCGACGGTGTCCCGCAGCGGCAGGACCGGCAGCGCCTCCGGCAGCGGCTGGTTGGCGCGGATCGCATCCTCCGCGTCGAGCGGGGCGTCGACCACTTCGAGGACCGGCGCGCCCTCCATCACTTGCGATCGATCGGCACCCGGCGGGTGCTCTCGTTGGGGTCGCGCAGCGGCAGGTCGATCCGCAGGATGCCCTCTTCGTAGGTGGCGCTGGCGCGCTCGGCGTCGACCTCGACCTGCAGCTCGACGACGCGGCGGAAGTGACCGGAGGGGATCTCGATCTGCTGGTAGACGCGGCCCTCGGATTCCTGCACGTGGCGCTCGCCGACGATCGCCAGGTGGCGGCCGCTGACCTCGATCCCGACCTCGGAGAGCTCGACCCCGGCGAGGTCGACCTTGACGATCGCCCGCTGCGGCTCGCCGCAGTAGTAGACGTCGACGTTGGGGGAAAAGCCGCTGGCGCGGCGGGTGACGTAGCGGGTGCGGCTCCAGGTGTCGCCCATCACCTGGTCCATCTCGCGGCGCATGCGGGCGAAGTCTGCGAACAGGTCGCGCTGGGGCATGGGAGGAAACTTACCCCGGCCGCGGGAGAGTTGATCAGGCGGGGCGCGAGGCCCAGCGCGGGGCCCGCATCAGCAGCACCGGCTGACGTGGGGGGACGAGGCCCTCTGGTCGGTTCGGCCGGAAGGTGGTGCAGGCCTCGTTCAGCTCCAGCGCACAGAGGAGATTTTTGCGGAAATAGCAGTCCTCGCACGTGGGGGGCTTTGGCTTGCGCGGCACGGCGGGCATGTTTGCATCCGAGCCGGGTAGGCGCGAGGGCCGTTTCCGCAAATCGGCACCTCTTTGAAACAGCTTCGTCACAGCTTCCCTGCGTCTTGCGGGAACGCGGGCGCCCGGCGCTAGTATCGAAGGCAATGGAGGGTCATTCCCGGACCGAGAAGCTCTCCGCTTCTCCCCCACTTTTCAAGAGCGACTTCCTCAACTTCTTCTCCCGCGTCCACCCCGCGGTGCCGGCGATCGTCTTCGTCCCGGTGGTGGTGGCGATGGAGTGGATCGGGGCCGATCGCGGCTATGGCGTCTGGCAGCTGGCGCTGCTGACCCTGGCCGGAGTCGGCGTCTGGACCCTGACCGAGTACTGGCTGCACCGGCTCCTCTTCCACTGGGAGCCCGACAACGCCTTCGGCCGCCGCATGCACTTCATCATCCACGGCATCCACCACGACCATCCCAACGACAAGATGCGGCTGGTGATGCCGCCGTCGGTCTCGATCCCTCTGGCGGCCCTTTTCTTCCTCGGCTTCCGGGCGCTCCTCGGCGACGCCGCCTTCCCCCTCTTCGCCGGGTTTATCGTCGGCTACCTCTTCTACGACTACACGCACTACTACGTGCACCACTTCGTCCCCAGGAACGACTTCACGAAGCGGCTGCGCGAACACCACATGCGGCATCACTTCCAGGACCACAGCTACGGCTACGGTGTCTCCTCGCCGCTCTGGGACCACGTGTTCCGGACGTATCCCAAGAAGCGCAGCAAGTACCGGCAGTAGCTCTGGCGGTTGGGGAGGGTCACAGAGTGGGATGCTGTTTCGTCTTAGGGGCATGAACGGAAATAGAAAAGCTGTGGTCGTAGGTGGTGGGCCCGCGGGATTGACGGCGGCGGGGCGGTTGGCTGAGGGTGGATTGGAGACGGTTTTGCTGGAGGGCAGCTCTCACCTTGGGGGGAGAGCTGCTTCGGAGTGGCGGGAGGGGTTCTTCCTTAACCAGGGGCCGCATGCGCTCTACATCGGCGGTCCGGCGAGGCGGGAACTCGATGCGATGGGGATCGAATTGGACTGGTGGCAGCCGGCTTCGGCCGCTTCGGTGTTTCCACGGGATGGGAAGGCGAAGCGGACGCTGGGAGGGTCGGCGCAGCTCGGGCGGTGGTTCCTCGGGTTGCAGCGGACTGATCCCGAGGAGCTCGCAGAAGTATCAACCGCCGAGTGGTTGCGGCGGAGCCTGCGCTCGGAGCGGGCTCGGGCCAGTGCCGCCGCGCTGGTGCGGGTGACGACGTTCGTCGCCGACCAGGAGAGCCTCAGTGCGGATGTCGCCGCGACCCAGCTGAAGATCGGGCTTCTCCCCGGTGTCCGTTATCTGCGCGGTGGGTGGCAGTCGCTGGTCGATGCTCTGGCCGCGAAGGCCGAGGCCGACGGCGCGACGTTGCGGGGCCGGGCCGCTGTGCGTGGCGTTGAGCGGGATACCGACGGTTGGAGCGTGGCGCTCGACGGGGAGACGCTGCAGGCCGACGTGCTCGTCGTCGCCGCCGGCGGTCCGGATGCGGTCGAGAAGCTGCTCGGCGAGAGGACGCCCGCGCTCGCCGGGCCCGCCGCGGAACTGAGCGTGCTCGACCTCGGCCTGCGGCGCCTGCCGCATCGGTCCCGGCGCTTCGCCCTCGGGATCGACAAGCCGACCTACCTCTCCCGGCACTCCCCGCCGGACCACCGCGACGGCGTCCTCCTGACCCTCGCCAGCTACGCGCGCGAACCGCGGGCGGTGCTGGAGGAGCTGGCGGACACGGTGCAACCGGGCTGGCGCGAGCAGGTGATGTTGGAGCGCTTCCTCCCCCGCATGGTCGCGGTCTCGGCGACCCCGACGCCGGCGGGCGGCGGACTCGCGGGACGACCGGCGGTCGACCGCGGCGAAGACCTCTACCTCGCCGGCGACTGGATCGGCCCCGAGGGATGGCTGGTCGACTCGGCGATCGCCAGCGGCGCCGCGGCCGCGGCAGCCGCCCTGCGCACCCAGGTGCCGGCGGCGGCATGAGCGGCGACGCCTTCGAGGCGTGCCGGCCGCGCCTGCTGGGCATCGCCTACGGATTGCTCGGAGAGCTGACCGAGGCCGAAGACGTCGTCCAGGACGCGTGGCTGCGCTGGGACCAGGCCGACGGCGACGCCGTCCGCAACCCCGAAGCGTTCCTCGTCACCGTCACCACCCGGCTGGCGCTGGACCGGCTGCGCTCGGCGCGGGCGCGGCGCGAGGTCTACGTCGGTCCCTGGCTGCCGGAGCCGCTCGTCACCGACATCGAGACGCCGGAGACGAAGGCGATCGAGGCCGAGCGGCTCAGCCTGGCGCTGCTCGGGGCGCTGGAGCGGCTGAACCCGGTCGAGCGCGCGGTCCTCGTCCTCCGCGACGTCTTCGACCTCGAGTACGCGGAGATCGCCGACATCCTCGAGCGCACGCCGGCCGGCGTGCGGCAGATCGCCAAGCGCGCCCGCGACCACGCCGGCGACTCGACCCGGCGCCGGCCGGTGGACGAGGAGGAGCGCCAGCGCCTCGCCGACGCCTTCCTCCTCGCCGCGGTCTCGGGCGACGTCGAGCAGATCCGCGAGCTGCTCGCCGCCGACGCGATCATGTACACGGACGGGGGCGGCGTCGTCACCGCCGCCCGCAAGCCGATCTACGGCGCCGACAAGATCGCCCGCTTCATGGTCGGCGTCCAGCGCAAAGACGCCTACCCCGAAGATCCCGTCTTCACCCGCGTCCTCGTCAACGGCGACCTGGGCGTGCGCATGGACAGCGAGGCCGACGGCTTCCTCAGCATCGTCGCGGTCGAAGTCGCCGACGGCGCGGTCCAGAGCATCCGCTTCTTCAACAACCCGGAGCGCTTCCCGGTCGAGTTCCCCGCTTCAGCCTGATCGCAGCGCCAGCTCCAGCTCGAAACGGGCGTCCGGGTCGTCGAGGGCGTCGCCGAAGAGCTCGCGGAGCCGGGCGATCCGGTAGCGGGCGGTCTGAGGGTGGACGTCGAGCTCCGCGGCCATCGCCACGGCGTTGCCGTTACGGCGAACGTAGGCAAACACCGTCTCGCGCATGCGTGCTTGTGCGCGGGGGGTGAGGCCGTCGAGCGGCGCCAGCCGCCGGCCGGCGATGAGGGAGGTGAGGTGGGAGCTGCCGGCGAGGAGGAGGGCGACGAGGTGGTCCTCGGCGGGAGCAGGCCGTCGCCTTCGACCGCGGTCCCTGATCAGGCCCACGAACCGGGACAGCGCCTCGTTCACCCCCGTGCGA
Source organism: Solirubrobacterales bacterium (assembly GCA_044867815.1). Classification (GTDB taxonomy): domain Bacteria; phylum Actinomycetota; class Thermoleophilia; order Solirubrobacterales; family 70-9; genus VAYN01. The sequence goes on from JBIOVP010000053.1 coordinate 6,784, forward strand.
ACCCCCTCTCCGGTCGCCGACCACCGCAAGCACCACGCCCACACCGACGAAGAGGGTGACCCCAACAGCCCCCACGTCAGTCCCGACGGCGGGGTGAAGGGGGTGTTCTCCGGCCTCTGGCACGCACACCCCGGCTGGCTGATGTCCTCACAGGGCCGAGCCGACCGGAAGAGGTACGCGCCCGACCTCCACGAGGACCGCGGGATGCGAACCACCAACCGCCGGTTCCCGTTCCTGGTGTTCGCGAGCCTCGCGCTTCCCGCTCTGGCCGGGTTCCTCGTAACGGGAACTCCGGTGGGGGCGCTGACCGGGCTGTTGTGGGGTGGGTTCGTCCGCATCTTCTTCGTCCACCATGTCACCTGGTCCGTCAACCCGGTGTGCCACTTCCTCGGCAATCGCCGCTTCGAGACGGACGACCACTCCACGAACGTTTTCTGGCTGGCGCTCCCTTCACTGGGAGAGTCATGGCACCACAACCACCACGCTTTCCCCCTCCGCCGTCCACGGCCTCAAGCGCTGGGAGCCCGACCCCTCGGCGGCGATCATCACGACGATGGACAAGCCGGGGCTGGCGCGAAACGTGGTTCGCATCCCGCCAGAGCGCCAGGCTTAACGAGCAGCCCGGCCTAGACGTATCTCTGAAATTTTTCATTGACTTCCGTCCTCGCAATGTCACAGTGTGTATGACTCTGAAAGACTGCGGCGCAGGGCCAGTCTTAACTTTGGATGGAAAGGAACTAGATGCCCCCCACGACCAACCACCTCGACGTCGCCCGCGAGGCTCTCAAGAAAACCGTTCGCGAGCTCGAGGATCAGCTCAAACAGGCTGAGCAGGCGCTCGCTGCGCTTGGCGGCAAAGCCACCCGCCGCGGCCCAGGCCGCCCCCGCGGCAGCAGCTCCAAAAAAGCGAGTGGAAGCACCGGTGCACCGCGTCGCCGCCGTAAACGCCGTGGCGGCACCCGCGCCGACCAGGCGGTGAAACTGATCCAGGAGAACCCCGGGATCAGCGCCTCCGACGTCGCCAAACAGATGAAAATCAAGCCGAATTACCTGTACCGCGTCCTTGGCGACCTCGAGAAAGAGGGCCGCGTGAAAAAGAAGGGGCGTCAGTACCACCCTGCCGGGTAGCTATTCGGTACCCACCGTTACTGAATAAAAGAGGCCGGCTTGCGCCGGCCTCTTTTATGCCTGAAGTCAGTGAGTTTTAGACCAGGCCGAGCTGACTGACGGCGTCGCGCTCTTCCTGCAGCTCCATCACGCTGCGGTCGATCCGTTCGCGCGAGAAGTCAGGGATGTCAAGGCCCTGGACGATGCTCCACTCACCGCCGCTGCAGGCGCAGGGCATGCCGCAGACGATCCCCTCGCCGATCCCGTAGGAGCCGTCGGCGGGGACGGCCATCGAGACCCAGTCGCCGTCCGGGGTACCCAGCACCCAGTCGTGGACGTGGTCGATTGCCGCCTTCGCGGCCGAGGCGGCACTGGAGGCGCCGCGGGCGTCGATGATCTCGGCTCCGCGTTTCGCCACCCGTGGGATGTACTCGTCGGCGATCCAGGCTTCGTCGTCGACCGCCTCCCAGGCGCTCCGCCCCTCAACCTTGGCATTGACCAGATCGGGGTACTGGGTCGGCGAGTGATTCCCCCAGGCGGTCATGTTGGTGACCGCGGAGACCGGCTTGCCGAGCTTGTTCGCCACCTGCGAGATCGCCCGGTTGTGGTCGAGCCTCATCATCGCGGTGAAGCGCTCGCGCGGAACGTCGGGAGCGTTCGACATCGCGATCAGGCAGTTGGTGTTGGCCGGGTTACCGACCACCAGCACCTTGACGTCGTCGGCGGCGCCGGCGTTGATCGCTTCGCCCTGTGGCTTGAAGATGCCGCCGTTGGCCTCGAGCAGGTCCGAGCGCTCCATGCCGGGACCGCGCGGCCGCGCGCCGACCAGGAGCCCGACGTTGCAGCCGTCGAACGCCTGCTTCGGATCGTCGCTGATGTCGATCCTGCTCAGCAGCGGGAAGGCGCAGTCGTCGAGCTCCTTCGCGGTGCCCTCGGCCGCTTCGAGCGCCTGGGGTATCTCGAGCAGGCTCAGCTCGACAGGGGTGTCGGGGCCGAGCATCTGACCGCTGGCGATGCGGAACAGCAGGGCGTAGCCGATCTGCCCGGCGGCGCCGGTGACGGTGACCTTGACGGGGGTGGTGCTCACTAAATCCTCTCCTCGAGTTGGGGTTTGGAAGGTTTGGAAGGCTGTTACGCCATCGCCCGCTGGAGGTTCTCATCGATCGAGGCGAGGAACTCCTGCGTGGTCTGGTACTCCTGGTCGCCACCCACCAGCAGCGCCAAGTCTTTCGTCATCTTCCCGCTTTCGACGGTCTCGACGCAGACCCGCTCAAGCGTCTCCGCAAACCGCGAGACCGCGGGGGTTTCATCCATGCGGCCGCGGGCGGCGAGCCCACGGGTCCAGGCGAAGATCGAAGCGATCGGGTTGGTGGAAGTCGGTTTGCCCTGCTGATGCTGTCGGTAGTGACGGGTGACGGTGCCGTGGGCGGCCTCCGCCTCGACGGTTCTCCCGTCGGCGCTCATCAACACGCTCGTCATCAGCCCCAGCGAGCCGAAGCCCTGGGCGACGGTGTCGGACTGAACGTCACCGTCGTAGTTTTTGCACGCCCACACGTAACCGCCCTCCCACTTCAGGGCGGCGGCCACCATGTCGTCGATCAGGCGGTGTTCGTAGGTGAGGCCGGCGGCCTCGAACTCGTCCCTGAACTCGGCCTCGTAGACCTCGGCGAAGAGGTCCTTGAAGCGGCCGTCGTAGCGCTTGAGAATCGTGTTCTTCGTCGACATGTAGACCGGGAAGCCGCGGTCGAGGCCGTAGCGCATCGAGGCGCGGGCGAACTCGCGGATCGAGTCGTCGAGGTTGTACATCGCCATCGCGATGCCGCCGCCGGGGAAGTCGTAGACGTCGAGCTCGACCGGCTCGGAGCCGTCCTTCGGCGTGTAGGTAAGGGTCAGCGTCCCCTCTCCCGGCGCCACCAGGTCGGTGGCGCGGTACTGGTCGCCGAAGGCGTGACGGCCGATCACGATCGGCTTCGTCCACCCGGGCACCAGCCGCGGGATGTTGGAGATCACGATTGGCTCGCGGAAGATGACGCCGCCGAGGATGTTGCGGATCGTCCCGTTCGGCGAGCGGTACATCTCCTTGAGACCGAACTCCTCGACCCGCGCCTCGTCGGGGGTGATCGTCGCGCACTTGACGCCGACCCCGTGGCGCTTGATCGCTTCCGCCGCCTCGATGGTGATCCGGTCTTCGGTCGCGTCGCGGCTCTCGATCCCGAGGTCGTAGTACTCCAGCTCGACGTCGAGGTAGGGCAGGATCAGCTGCTCCTTGATGAACGACCAGATGATCCGGGTCATCTCGTCGCCGTCGAGCTCGACGACCGGGTTCTCGACCTTGATCTTGGGCACGACGGGCGATGCTATCTGGGTGGCGGCCTGGCTGACCGGCCAGGGGCGTGCGACAATCAGCGCCGGATGGCAACCGTCGAACGATCGACTTTCGGCAACCATGAGGTGGCCAACCAGCCGCCGCCGCTGGTCGACTACAACGTCTTCGAGAGCGACACCGTTCTGGTCGAGGCTGTGGCGCGCGAGGGCGCCGGGTGGGACCGGGAGCGGATCGCCGCCGCAGGCGGGTACGCCGGCAGTGGAGCGGCTCAGGAACTCGGCCGGCTCGCCAACGAGAACGGACCGAAGCTGAAAACCCACGACCGCTACGGCAACCGGGTGGACCTACCCGAGTTCCATCCCGCCTGGCACGAGCTGATGGGCGTCGGCGTCGGCTTCGAGCTTCACTCCTCGCCCTGGAAGGACCCGCGGCCGGGCGCCCACGTCGCCCGCGGCGCCGCCTTCATGTGCATGTCGCAGGCCGAGGCGGGGATCGGCTGCCCGATCTCGATGACCTACTCGGTGATCCCGGCGCTGCGGACGCAGCCGGAGCTGGCCGCCGAGTGGGAGCCGCGCTTCCTCTCTTCTACCTACGACCCGCGCAACGCGCCGGCGCCGGAGAAGGCCGGGGCGCTGGCCGGGATGGGGATGACCGAGAAGCAGGGCGGCACCGACGTCCGCGCCAACACCACCGTCGCCCGCCCGGTCAACGGCGGCGGCCCCGGCGCCGAGTACGAGCTGACCGGCCACAAGTGGTTCATGTCTGCCCCGCAGTGCGACGCCTTCCTCGTCCTCGCCCAGGCCGACGGCGGCATCTCCTGTTTCCTCTTCCCGCGCTGGACGCCTGACGGCGAGCGCAACCGCTTCCGCCTGCAGCGCTTCAAGGACAAGCTCGGCAACCGCTCAAACGCCTCCAGCGAGATCGAGTTCGACGCCGCCTCGGCCTGGCTCGTCGGCGAGGAGGGCGCCGGGGTGCGGACGATCATCGAGATGGTCAACCACACCCGCCTCGACTGCGTCCTCGGCGGCGCCACCGGGATGCGCGCCGGGATCGCCCAGGCGATCCACCACACCACCCACCGCTCGGTCTTCGGCCGCGAGCTGGTCGAGCAGCCGCTGATGCGGAACGTCCTCGCCGACCTCGCGATCGAGTCGGAGGCGGCGACGATCAGCGCCATGCGCCTGGCCCGCGCCTACGACGAAGCGATCGCCGGCGACGAGGAGGCCCAGAACCTGAAGCGGATCGCCAACGCCGTCCTCAAGTACTGGATCTGCAAGCGCGCCGTCGTCCACGCCGGCGAGGCGCTCGAGTGCCTCGGCGGCAACGGCTACGTCGAGGAGTCGGGGATGCCCCGCCTCTTCCGCGAGAGCCCGCTCAACTCGATCTGGGAGGGCTCCGGCAACGTCCAGTGCCTCGACGTCCTGCGGGCGATGGTGAAGAGCCCGACCGCGCTGGAGGTCTTCTACGCCGAGGTCGAGGAGGGCGCCGTCCAGGAGCCGCGCCTCCAGGCCTTCACCGCCTCCCTCCGCGACGAACTTCCCGGCGACCTGGAGACGATCGAGTCCCGCGCCCGCCGCCTCGTCGAGCGCATGGCCCTAGCCCTCCAAGCCTCCCTCCTCGTCCGCTACGGCGACGAAGCGGTAGCCGACGCCTTCTGCGCCTCCCGCCTCTCCGGCGACTGGGGCCAAGCCTTCGGCACCCTCCCGGCCGGCACCGACTTCGCCCGCATCATCGAGCGGCACCGGCCACCTAGGTAAGCGTGTACGCAGACGTGTACACTAGCCTTCATGGCTAGGACCGTCCCTGTGAGAGAGTTACGGAGCAATCTCAGCAGCCTTCTGGATGAGGTCAGTGACCGGCGAGATCATGTTCTGGTTACCCGCAACGGAACCCCCGCCGCCGCCTTGGTTCCCATCGACGAGTACGAGGCGCTGGAGGAGACCGCCGAGATCCTCTCGGACCCGGATGCTCTGTCTGCGCTAGAGGTAGGTCTGGCCGAGATCGAGCGCGGTGAGACGATCACGCTCGACGCGCTTCGCAGCGAACTGGACCAGCATCGGCCGACCGCCAGTTGATCCTTGGCACGACTCGTTCTCGCCCGTCGAGCTCGGCGTGACCTGCTCGAGCTGAACTGGCCGCTGATCGAGGCGATAGAGGATGCACTGGGCATGCTCGAGCGGGACCCATTCGCCGGATATGCGCTTCGAGGCAGGCTTCGCGGCCTTTACTCGCTAAGAGTAGGTTCCTACCGCATCCTCTACCAATTAACTAATGGCGGGAAAACGGTTCGCGTGGCCGCCATTCGTCATCGCTCTATTTCCTACGGAACTGACCCTCGTTAAATAGATCGGCTCAGCGCGCAACAGTCGCGTCTCTTAGCGCCCGCCCGACCTGCTCGATCGTGATCACGCCGCTGAGGCGGCCTTCGGCGTCTACGGCCATCAGGGCGCCGAGGCGGCGGAGGTTTTGGTTCGCGAGCAGGGAGTCGAGGGGGGTGTCGTCGCGGACGAAGAGGCCGATGTCGTGGTCGACGTATTCGGAGACGTGGGAGTTGGCGCGGGAGATCTCGGGGACCTCGTCGGCGCGGTCGCGCTCGATCAGGCCGAGGAAGCGGCGGCCGGCATCGACGACCGGGAACCAGGGCCAGCGGTAGCGGAGGAAGTACTCGTCGAGCGCCCGCTCGACGCTGAGGTCGCCGGGGATCGTCACCGGCTCGCGGTCCATCACGTCGGCGACGCGGACGTCGCCGATGCGGTCGGTCAGCGCCGTCTGCATCGCGGCGCCGCGGGCGGAGCCGTTGATCACCATCCCGATCAGCGCCAGCCAGACACCGGTGAAGACCCGGCCGCTGAAGGCGAGGGCGATGCCGCCGCCGATGAAGAGGTAGCCGAAGATGCGACCGAGGTTGGCGGCGAAGCGGGTGGCCGAATTGCGGTTACCGGAGCGGTACCAGGCGAGCGCCCGCGCGACGCGGCCACCGTCCATCGGGTAGGCCGGCAGCAGGTTGAAGACGAGGACGAGGAGGTTGATCGTCGCCAGCCAGGCGATCAGCGCCATCGGCCCGGAGACGTCGGAGCGGGTTTCCAGCAGCGCCGCCTCGCGAAACCCGGTCCAGCCGGAGGCCGCGACCCCGAGCGCGACGAGGACGACGACGATCGCCGCCGTCACCGCCGGCCCCGCCAGCGCCACCTTCAGCTCGGTCCCGGGCGAGTCGGCTTCGCGGTCCATCCGCGCCATCCCGCCGAAGATCCAGAGCTGGATGCTGGAGATGCCGATGCCGTTGCGCATCGCCGCCACCGCGTGCCCGAACTCGTGCAGGAGGATCGAGCCGAAGAAGCCGACGGCGCTGAGCAGCGCCAGCAGGAAGGGCCCGCTGCCGGATTCCCCCAGCAGGTCTTCGAAGAAGTTGGTCATGTAGAGGATGACCAGAAAGAGGACGAGGAACCACGACCAGTCGACCGTGACCTTGATCCCGCGGAAGTGGAAGAGGGTGATCGACCCACCGCCGAACATTCGCCAATGGTAAGCGGCTAGCTTCCCCCCCGATGCAAGGCGAGGCTCATTGGCTGCGGGAGCGGCTCGAGGAACTGGAGCGGATCGAGCGTCCGTCCGCCTCCGACGGCGAGCGGCAGGCGGCCGAGTGGCTGGTCGCGCACCTCAGTGAGCTGGGCGCGGAGGCGCGGATCGAGGCCGAGGACGCGCACGGCACCTACTGGTGGCCGCTCGGGATCGGCGCCGCGCTTGGCGCGCTCGGGGCCGTCGCGGCGCTGCGCGGCCGGCGCCTGCTCGGCACGCTCCTCGGAGCTGTCGGCGCGGCCGGCATGGCCGACGACTTCCCGCCGGGGCAGCGGCGCCTGCGCCGGTTCCTGCCCAGGCGCACGACCTACAACGTCGTCTGCGAGCTCGGCGACCCGAGCGCCGAGCGCTCCGTCGTCCTCATCGCCCACCACGACGCCGCACACTCCGGCCTCGTCTTCCACCCGGCGCTGCCCGAGCTCGCCGCCCGCCTCGGCCTGACCGAGAAGACCGACACCAGCCCGCCGCTGATGGCGCCGGTCGTCGGCGGTCCCGTGCTGGCGGCGCTGGGGGCGGCGACCGGTCGCAGGCTCCTCTCGAAGGTCGGCCTCTTCCTCGGCCTCGGTTCCGTCGCGGCGATGGCCGATATCGGCCTGCGCAGGTCGGTGCCGGCGGCGAACGACAACGGGACCGCGGTCGTCGCACTGCTGGAGCTCGCCCGTCGCTTTCTCGCCGACCCGCCACAGGGGATCCGGGTCGTCCTCCTCTCCACCGGCTCCGAGGAGTCCTTCAGCGAGGGGATCAAAGCCTTCGGCGAGCGCCACTTCCCGCAGCTGCCCAAGGAGAGCACCTTCTTCCTCTGCCTGGAGACGCTCGGCGCCACCCACCTGCTGGCGCTGCGGGGCGAGGGCTTCCTGAAGATGCGCGACTACCCGCCGCGGGCGCTGGCCTTGGTCGAGCGGGTGGCCGGCGAGCTCGGCATCTGGCTCTATCCCAACCTCCGCACCTACAACGGCACCGACGGCCTCGAGTCGGCGGCGGCCGGCTACGAGACCGTCGCCCTCTGCAGCTGCACCGACCACAAGCAGCCCGGCCGCTACCACTGGCCGAACGACACCGCGGCCAACGTCAACTTCTCCACTCTCCAAAGAGCGATAACTCTTTCCGAGGGAGTCGTCCGTCGCCTAGCCGAACGCTGGCTCTGAGACGGCAGGTGGGG
>JBIOVP010000054.1:0-11704 GCA_044867815.1 Solirubrobacterales bacterium
GGATCATCGCCTCCTCGTCGCCGAAGAGGAAGTCGGCGAGGGTGCGGGCTAGCTCGGTCTTGCCGACCCCGGAGGGGCCGAGGAAGATGAACGAGCCGGCCGGCCGCTTCGGGTCCTTGATCCCGGCGCGGGAGCGGCGGATCGCTTTCGAGACGGCGGTGATCGCGACCTCCTGGCCGATCACCCGCTTGTGGAGTTCCTCCTCCATCCGGATCAGCTTCTTGGTCTCGGCCTCGGTCAGTTTGAAGACGGGGATCCCGGTCCACATCGAGACGATGTCGGCGATCTCCTCTTCGCCCACTTCGGGCCGTTCGCCGTTCTCACCCTCGGCCCACTCGTCTTCGAGCTGGCGCTTGCGGGTGGTCAGCTGGCGCTCGGTGTCGCGCAGGTTGGCGGCCTTTTCGAACTCCTGGGCCTCGATCGCGGTCTCCTTCTCGCGCCGCGTCTGCTCGATTTCCTCCTCGAGCTCCCGGTAGACCGGCGGCGTGCTCATGCTCTTGATGCGCATCCGCGAGCCGGCCTCGTCGATCAGGTCGATCGCCTTGTCGGGCAGGAAGCGGTCGGAGATGTAGCGGTCGGCGAGCTCGGCGGCGGCTTCGAGGGCGTCGTCGCGGATCGTCACCCGGTGGTGCTGTTCGTAGCGCTCGCGCAGGCCCTCGAGGATCTTCACCGTATCCTCGGGCGAGGGCTGGTCGACGCGGATCTGGGCGAAGCGGCGCTCCAGCGCCGAGTCGCGCTCGAGGTACTTGCGGTACTCGTCGAGGGTGGTGGCGCCGATCGTCTGCAGCTCGCCGCGGGCCAGGGCCGGCTTCAGGATCGAGGCGGCGTCGATCGCGCCCTCGGCGGCGCCGGCGCCGACCAGGTTGTGGAGCTCGTCGATGAAGAGGATGATGTCGCCGCGCTGGGTGATCTCTTTCATCACCTTCTTCAGGCGCTCCTCAAACTCGCCGCGGTACTTGGAGCCGGCGACGAGGGCGGCCAGGTCGAGGGTGTAGATCTGCTTGTTCTTCAGCAGCTCCGGCACCTCGCCGCTGTTGATGCGGGCGGCGAGGCCCTCGACGACGGCGGTCTTGCCGACGCCCGGCTCGCCCAGCAGCACCGGGTTGTTCTTGGTCCGGCGCGAGAGGATCTGCATGATCCGCTCGATCTCGGTTTCGCGGCCGATCACCGGGTCGAGCTTGCCCTCCTCGGCGAGGCGGGTGAGGTTGCGCCCGAACTGGTCGAGCAGTTTCGAAGACTTTTTGCCCTCGCCGGCGCCACCACCGCCGCCGCCCTGACGACGGCCACCGGGGCCGGAGAGCATGCGGATGACCTCGTTGCGGATCTTGTCCGAGTCGGCGTCGAAGTCGAGCAGGATGCGAGCGGCGACGCCCTCGTTCTCGCGCACGAGGCCGAGCAGGATGTGCTCGGTGCCGATGTAGTTGTGGCCGAGCGAGAGCGCCTCGCGCAGCGCCAGCTCCAGCACCTTCTTGGCACGCGGGGTGAACGGGATCTGGCCGGAGGTGACCTCCTCGCCTGATCCGACGATGCGGACCACCTGCGAGCGAACCCTTTCCACCGTGATGTCGAGGGACTCGAGGACACGGGCGGCAAGGCCCTCCTCCTCGCGAAGGAGACCGAGCAGGATGTGCTCGGTGCCGATGTAATTGTGCTTGAGCGTCCGGGCCTCCTCCTGCGCTAGGACGACGACCTGGCGAGCCCTCTCAGTGAATCGCTCGAACAATGAAGACCTCTTCCTGGTTCTCAAACCCGGAATACCCGGGTTTGTACCGCCGGACCCCTCTTCCCCGTTATCGGGAGGGCTCCATCTGCCCCTTAACTCTACCGGGGTCGCAGGTCCGGCTTCTGAGCGCTTGAGCACGCTAAGAGCGAACTTTCAGCATCAAGAAGGCACGAAGTTGGCACTCAACTGCGCATTGCCGGGAAAAGCAGCACTTCCCGCAGCGTCTGGGCGCCGGTGAACATCATCACCAGACGGTCGATCCCGAGGCCGACGCCACCGGTCGGAGGCATTCCCTGTTCGAGCGCCTCCACAAAAGCCTCGTCAAAGGGCTGCGCCTCCTCGTCGCCGCGGGCGACCTCGGCCGCCTGCTGTTCGAAGCGGCGGCGCTGCTCGTCGGGGTCGTTGAGCTCGGTGAAGGAGTTGGCGATCTCGACGCCGCCGGCGAAGGCCTCCCAGCGCTCGACCACGCCGTCGGTGGAGCGGTGCGCCTTTGCGAAGGGCGAGAGCTCGGTCGGGTAGTCGAAGATGAAGGTGGGCTGGATCAGCCCCGGCTCGACCTCGCGCGCGAGCAGGCCGTCGACCAGCTTCCCCCAGCCCTCCTTCGGGTCGGGCTCGGTCCCCATCGCCTGCGCCAGCGCCTCGCGGGTCGGGTGCTCGGCGATGTCGATTCCGGCCCGCTCGAGGATCGCCTCGCGCAGGGTGATCCGGCGCCAGGGCGGCGCGAAGTCGATCTCGGTATCGCCACGGGGGACCTTGGTCGTCCCCAGCACCCGCTCGGCGACCTCGGCGACCAGCATCTCGAGGTCGTGCGCGGTCTTCTCGTAGTCGGCGTAGGCCTCGTACCACTCCAGCATCGTGAACTCGGGGTTGTGCTTGTGCGAGACACCCTCGTTGCGGAAGTCCTTGCCGAGCTCGTAGACGCGGTCGATGCCGCCGACGACGAGGCGCTTGAGGTAGAGCTCGGTCGCGATCCGCAGATAGAAGTCGCGGTCCAGCGCGTTGTGGTGGGTCGTGAACGGCCGCGCCAGGGCGCCGCCGTAGAGCGGCTGCAGCACCGGCGTCTCGACCTCGACATATCCCTTCTCGTCGAGCCGGCGGCGAATCTCGGTGATCGTGCGGGCGCGGACGCGGAAGTTGCGGCGGCTCTCCTCGTTGGCGATCAGGTCGAGCTCGCGGCGGCGGAAGCGGGTCTCGGTGTCCTCGAGGCCGTGGAACTTGTCCGGCGGCGGCCGCAGGCTCTTGGCCAGCAGGCGCCAGTGGTCGATCGCCAGCGAGAGCTCGCCGCCGCGGCGGGTGGCGATCGCCGTCCCCTCGGCGCCGATGATGTCGCCGAGGTCGAGATCGACCAGCAGCTCGTAGGCCTCGTCGCCGAGCACGTCCTTGCGCGCGTGCAGCTGGATCTGGCCGCTGCCGTCGCGGACGTCGAGGAAACAGGCCTTGCCGTGGCCGCGGCGGCCGACGATCCGCCCGGCGACCCGGTGGCGCGAATCGGTCTCCGCCCCCGCCTGCAGCCCCTGGTGCGCCGCCCGCACCTCACCGATGTCCTCGCGCCCGGAGAACTCGTGCGGAAACGGCTCGATCCCCGCCTCGCGGATCCGCTCCAGCTTCCCGCGGCGGTCCTCGAGGACCTGGGAGAGGTCCTGCTGCTCCTGGTTGGGCTCGCTCATCGGGGCGCGAGCCTAACGAGCCTCAGCTGGATTTCTCAATCTTCGTGATTTTCAGTTTTTTCTTCGGCCCCCGCGGGACCTCGACGGTGACGATGTCGTTGCGCTTTTTCCCGATCAGCGCTTTGCCGATCGGCGACTCGTTCGAGAGCTTGTGTTCGAGCGGATTCGCCTCGGTCGAGCCGACGATCTGGAATTTCTGCGAGTCGCCGGTTTTCTGGTCTTTGACGTGGACGATCGAGCCGAAGCCGACCTCGTCGGTTTTGAGCGACTTCTCGTCGATCACCTGGGCGCGGCGCAGTTTCTCCTCCAGCTGCGCGATCCGCCCCTCGAGCAGGGCCTGTTCGTTCTTGGCGTCGTCGTATTCGGCGTTCTCGGAGATGTCGCCGAATTCGCGCGCCTCCTTGATCCGGGCCGCGACCTCCCGCCGTTTGGTCGTCGAGAGGAACTCGATCTCCTCTTTGAGTTTTTTCAGCCCCTCGGGGGTGATGACGGCCTGACGCACTGGCGACCTCGCTTTGAATTGGAAAAGGGAGCCTGTCCGGTCTCCCAGACCTAAAAAAACGCCCTGATGTGCACCAAACGGCAGCGGCACACCCGGGCAGGGAGCGCGCGATTATAGCGAGGGTGGCTGGCTGGCCAAAGGGGGCTCGGGACGCCCTGGTCAGGCAGCGGTGACGGGGCTCGCGAGCGAGGCGATCAGCTCCCGCGCCCGGGTCAGCTCGGCGCTGCGCTGGAGCTCGTCGGCGAGCTCCTTCGGGGCTTGCAGCCGCTCCACGTACCAGGGGTGGAATTTGCGCAGGTAGCGGGCGGCGCGCTCCTCGCCGAGGTGCTCCTCGGCCCGCTCGGTCACCCACAGCCACTCGGCGACCATCTCCCCCCGGCTCGGCGGGGAGGTGCGGCACCCGGTCAGTTCCTCGAAGACCCAGGGGTTGCCGAAGGAGCCGCGGGCGATCATCACCGCGTCGGCGCCGGACTCCTCGTAGGCGCGGCGGGCGGCCTCGGCGCCGGCGAGCCCGCCGGAGACGATCACCGGCACCTCGACCCGCTCGACCAGTTCGCGGGTCAGGGCGTAGTCGGGCCTGCCCTTGTGGCCTTTGGTCGCGGCGCGCGGGTGGAAGGCGATCGCCGCCACCCCGGCCTCCTCGGCGAGGCGGATCGCCAGCTCGAAGCCGGAGCGGTCGCCGGCCTCGATCCCCGAGCGCAGCTTCACCGTAACCGGCAGGCCGCTGCCCTCGGCGGCACCGCGGGCCAGCGCCAGCGCCAGCTCGGGGTCGCGCAGGAGCTGCGCCCCCGCCCCGGTCTTCCGCACCTTCGGCACCGGGCAGCCCATGTTGATGTCGATCAGGTCGGCGCCGGCCGCGGCGGCGATCGCGGCGCCGGAGCGCATCACCTCCGGGTCGTGGCCGAACAGCTGCATCGAAACCGGGTGCTCGTCGGGGTGGATCCGCATCAGCTCGCGCAGGGTGCGCTCGTTGCGGTAGTGCAGCGCGAAGCTGGAGACCATCTCCGAGACCGCGAGCCCGGCGCCGTGGCGTTTGGCCTGGAGACGGACGAACCAGTTGCCGATCCCGGCAAGCGGCGCCAGCAGAACCCGGTTGGCGATCGGCACGCCGCCGATCTCGAAGGGGTCGGTCAGGGCCGGACGAGAGCCTGCATTGTCAGCGATTCCGCTCATGGATCAGTCGCAGTCCCTTCAAGGTCAGCAGATCGTCGACTTCGTCGATCGTCTCGGTGAAGGGGACGACGGCGGCGGCGTAGCCGCCGGTGGCGAGCAGGCGCGGGTTCGGCAGCTCCTCTTCGATCCGGCGGACGATGCCGTCGATCAGGCCGGCGAAACCGAAGATGAAGCCGGAGTTGATCGCGGCTCGGGTCGAGCGGCCGATCGCTTCCTTCGGCTCTTCGAGGTCCATGCGGGTGATCCGGGCCGCCCGTTCGATCAGGGCGCTGAGCGAGGGTGCGAGGCCGGGGCCGATCGCGCCGCCGAGGTACTCGCCCCCGGCGGAGACGGCGTCGATGTTGATCCCGGTGCCGAAGTCGACCGAGACGCAGGCCTCGCCGAAGCGCTCGTAGGCGGCGATCGCGTTGACGAGGCGGTCGGCGCCGACCTCGAGCGGGTTCTCGATCCGGATCGGCATCCCGGTCCTCACCCCCGGGCCGATCGTCAGGCACTCGGCCCCGAGGTAACGCCACGAGAGCTCCTCGAACTGGCTGCCGAGCGGCGGCACCACCGAGGAGACGCAGACCGCATCGACCTCGCCGAAGGCCATCCCCGAGAGCGAGAAGAGGCCGGCGATCCGCTCCGCCAGCTCGTCCCCGGTCGCGCCCGAACGCGTCTGGAAGCGCCAGTGCTCGACCAGGTTCTCGCCATCGAAGGCGCCGAGGTGGGTCTGGGTGTTGCCGACGTCGACCGCGAGCAGCATCGGCGGATTATCGCGGGCGGAGAACTGGCCAGGTAGCCAAGAATGGTTCCTTGCGCTTAGGATCGCCGCATGAACGCTCGCCTCTACGTCATCCCGGCCTCCCATCCGAGCATCGCCGTGCAGCTGATGCTCGAGCACAAGGGCATCCCCTACAAGCGCACCGACCTGCTGCCGGTCATCTCCAAGGGCGTGCTGCGCGCCGTCGGCTTCCCCGGCATCACCGTACCGGCGCTGAAGATCGAGGGCGACAAGGTGCAGGGCTCGCGCCGGATCGCGCGGGAGCTGGAGCGCCTGCGGCCCGAGCCGCCGCTCTTCCCCGCCGACCCCGAGCAGCGCAAAGCGGTCGAAGAGGCCGAGCGCTTCGGCGACGAGGAGCTGCAGCACCCGATCCGCCAGATCCTCTGGTGGGGGATGAAGAAGGACCGCTCGCCCCTGCGCGGCTACTCGGAGGGCGCGCGGATCGGGATGCCGATCGGCCTGGCGGTGAAGACCGCGGCCCCGATCGTCGCCCTCTCGGCCCGCTTCAACGAAGCCGACGACGAGAACACCCGTCGCGATCTGGAACTGCTGCCAGGCCTGCTCGACAAAGTCGATGCCTACGTCGAAAGTGGCGTCCTCGGCGGCGAGCGCCCCAACGTCGCCGACTTCCAGATCGCCCCCAGCATCGGCCTGGCGATGACCCTCGACGACCTCCGCCCGGCGATCGAGAACCGCCCCGCCGGGGAGCTGGCGAGACGCTTCGTCCCGAACTACCCGGGGAAGATGCCACCGGTGCTGCCGCCGGAGTGGCTAACGGACCACCAGGGCGTCGCCCAGCAGTAGCGCGTCCAGATTCATCGCCCGGAACATCCGCACCGCGTCCTCCGGCGTCTCTGCGATCGGCTGCCCCGGTCCGTTGAACGAGGTGTTGATCAGCACGGGAACCCCGGCGATGCGCTCGAACTCGAGGAGCAGCCGGTGGATCCTCGGCTCCTGGTCGGCGCGCACCGTCTGCACCCGGGCGGTGCCGTCGACGTGGCAGGCGGAGGGGATCTCGCCGCGGGCCGCGGCGCGGACCGGGACGGCGCGGGTCATGAACGAGCAGGAGCCGGTCATCTCGAAGAAGGCGGGGGCCCGCTCCTCGGGGACGAGAGGCGCCAGGGGCCGAAACCACTCGCGGTCCTTGACCCGCTCGTTCAGGTGGGCCCGCATCTCCGCCCGGCGGGGGTCGGCGAGGATGCTGCGATGGCCGAGCGCCCTGGGGCCGAGCTCCGAGCGACCCTGGCAGACCGCCACCACCCTGCCGGCGGCGAGCAGCTCGGCGACGGCGCGCAGGAGCTCCTCCTCCGGCAGGAGCCGCACCTCGGCCTCCCCCTCGAGCTGCGCGGCGGCGTCACGGAAGTCGGCCTCCTCGTATCGAGGTCCCAGGTAGGCCGTCCGCAGGGTCGTGTCCAGGTCGGTACCGCTTTCCCTGATCTCCAGCAGCAGCTTTCCCAGGGCCTGGCCGTCGTCACCGGGGGCGGGGACGATGAAGACCTCGTCGAAACCGCCCTCGCGGACCAGCCGCTCGTTGGCGACGCAGTTGAGCGCGACGCCCCCGGCCAGGCAGAGCCGGGACGAACCCGTCTGCTCCCGGGCCCGGCTCGCCAGACTCAGCATCATCTCCTCGAGCAGCACCTGGCCGGCGTAGGCGATGTCCTTGTCGACCTGATCGACCGGCGTTCCCGGCTCCCGCACCGGTCTGCCCATCACCGCCAGGATCTCCTCCCAGAGCCTCCGCACCGGCTCCGGTTGCTCGCCCCATTCGAAGAGCGTGGGACCGAGCGTGTGACCGAGGACCGCGTACACGAAGTCGGGGTCGATCCGGTATCCCGTCTCCTCGTCCGCCCCCACGTACCGGCGCATCCAGTCGAGGATCCCGGACGGTCCGCCGTAGGCGGCAAGCGCCATCGTCTTGCCCTCTTCGGACTGCCCGGGCAGTCCGGCGAGGGCGCCGACCGCGGTGTAGAAGTGGCCGATCGAGCCGGGGGCGAACTTCCCCTCCGCGGGATTCAGCGTCTCCAGCAGCTCCAGCTCCGCCCCGCGACCGCTCCAGATCGAGGTCGGCACGAGCTTCCCCTCCATCGAGCCCTGGCCGTCGACGACGAGAATCGCCGCCTCTTCGAGGCCGGAAGCAAAGAAGCTGCTTGCTGCGTGAAATCGATGGTGGTCGCTGCCGTCGAGGTCCTTGTCGACTGGTATGAAGAAGTCCCGTGGCCCGCCGAATTCCCCCGAGTATCGATCCAGGCCGCGGAGATGCTCGTAGGCCAGGCGCGAATCGAAGCTGTGCTTGAAGCGGTCCCCGACGCGCTCGGCCGCCAGGGCCACGATCTCGCCGTCCGCCGTCAGGAGGGCGACCCCGCCGTCGTGCCAGGAGGAACCGTGACCGTGGACGATCGGGGAGAAACGCCTACCGTCCATCGCCGTCGCGTCTGGGGAGGTGTCCAGAATGGGTGAGGTGATCCCCGAGCGAAACCTTACGGTGGGAGTTCTGCAGTTCGCACCCCAGAAGCGGACGCTCAGCGAAAACGTCAGGTTCATTCACAAGCAGGTGCGTTCGCTTTCCCACGCGATCATCGTCCTTCCGGAGTTCTTCCTCGGCAGTTACACCAACCACCCGCTCTTCTTTCTACAGGAAGAAGAGCTGAGTGAACTTCTTTCCCCCCTGCTCGAGGTCTCGAAAAGGAAGGGAGTGAGCCTGGTTGGCAGCCTGCCGATCGAAACCGACGGCACCTCCTACAACCGCGCGGTACTCATCCATGAAGGCGAGATCCGCGCCTTGTATGACAAGTCCCGGCTCTTCGGCGACGAGATCCACAGGTTCAGCCTCGGCGAACCGGGGTCCGAGGTGGTGGCGATCAACGGCGTCAAATGCAGCGTCAGGATCTGCATGGACATTTTCGACCCGCTTCCCGGCGAAGAGTCGGATGAAGTGATGCTGATCCTCGGCCCGTCGGCGGTCAGCGTCGACCATCTGCGCGCGATCCACAAGGCCCGGGCGCTCGAGAACCAGGCGCTGAGCGTCTTCTGCAACCGCAGCGGACACGAGCCCTCGAACATGACCCGCTACCTCGGACGCAGCGCGATCTTCTACCCGGACGGGCGCGAGGAGGAGGTCGGCGAAAGCGAGGAACTGAAGACCTTCGAGCTACGCAGCGACGAAATCCGTGCGATCGAATCGAGGAAGAACACCTTCAGGGTCAGCGCCAGATCCTGGCGAACCCGGTTTCACAAGCGCCCGACCAAGGCGTAGCGCTTTCCCTGACGGCGCCGACGGAGCCGAACGAACCGTACGTATCCGGTCTGGCGTCGCCAGCGGTCCGACATCGGGAACTCGACCAGGATCTCCGCTTCGTCGACCTCGTCGAGAAGGGCCAGGTCACCGTTCCTGCGAGCGAGCTCGATCAGCCCTGCCGGGGTGCCGCTGACGTCCAGGTGACGCGCCTCGTCGCTGAGGTCCAGGGGTGCGATCTCACCGCCGTGGTCAGGGTTCTTCGCCATCGTCGGCCTGGGACCTACCGGGCATCCACACCACCTCCTGCCCGGCGTTGGCGGCGCGGGCGAGGATGAAGAACAGGTCGGAGAGGCGGTTGAGGTAACGGTGAACCTCGGGGTTGACCTCATCGACTCCGAGCGCGCGCCGCTCGGCACGACGGCAGACCGTGCGGCAGAGATGAAGCAGGGACGAGGTCTGGCTCCCTCCCGGCAGGACAAACGAGGTGAGCGGCTCGAGACGCTCGTTGAACTCGTCGCAGAGCTGCTCCAACCTTCTCGTCTGCTCCGCCCGTACCGTCAGCTTCCCCTCTCGCGACCCCGGGGGCAGGCAGAGGTCGGCGCCGAGGTCGAAGAGATCGTTCTGGATCTCTTTGAGGATCTCGCCGTACCCCGCCGGGAGTGGGGCGGTGGCGACGGCGACGCCGACGTGGGCGTTCAGCTCGTCAATGGTCCCGTAGGCCTCGATTCTCGGATCGGTCTTCGGGACCATGCTCATGTCGCCGAGGTGAGTGGTCCCACCGTCGCCGACCTTGGTGTAGATCCGAGTTAGGTTGATGCGGCCCATCGTCGCCTCGCTTTCGGTGGCCCAAGCTTAGGTCAGTCGGAGCGATCCGTACCGCTCCACCCGCTGACCCGCCGGCAGTTGTTCCAGCGCGGCCGCGAGAACGGTCCCGTCCGGCAGCGTCAGGCCGGGGTCGAGCTCGAGCAGGGGGACGAGGACGAAGCGGCGGGTGGTGACCTCGCGGTGCGGCAGGTTGAGGCGGTCGGTGCCCAGTTCGAGGTCGCCGAGGAGGAGCAGGTCGACATCGAGCGGGCGGGGGCTGTGGCGGGGGGTGTCGAAGCAGCGGCCGCGCTCGGCCTCGACCCGCTTGCAGGCGTCGAGCAGCGCTTCGGGCTCCAGCTCGGTGTGGATGCGGACGGCGGCGTTGAGGAAGTCGGGCTGGTCGAGGATCTCGCCGACCGGCTCGGTCACGTAGGTGGAGGAGACCGCCTCGACCTCGATGCCCTCCGCTTCCAGCAGTTCGACCGCCGCTCGCAGTTGGGCGGCGGGGTCGCCAACGTTGGAGCCGAGGCCGAGGTAGCCGGTCCGCTTCGCCGCGGCCACGCGCTCAGTCCCCGTCTTCGTCTTCCTCGACCGCGCGCTCCTGGGTGACCTCGACCGCCACCTCCTGGATCGCCAGCGGCAGCGGCGGCTCCGGCTTCGCGGCCCGGACGCGGACCGATTCGCAGCCGTAGCGCTCCATCAGCCGCTCCCCCACCACCTGCGCCAGGCGCTCCAGCGTTTTGTAGCTGCGCTCGGTGGCGGCGAGGGTGACGATGTCGCAGACCGCGCCGTAGTCGACCGTGTCCTCGAGCCGGTCGGTGAGGACCGCGTCGCAGTCGGGGACGTCGAAGGAGATGTCGAACTCGAGCCGCTGCCCCACCTCCTGCTCGGCTTCGGAGACGCCGTGGTGGGTGTAGATCGAAAGCCCGCGCAGCTCGATTTCAGCGCTCGACTCGATCCCGTTGCCGTGGCTCTCCATGCTGAGGAAACTACCCGAGGATCGCCGCGGCCACGGTCAGCGCCTGGCGCACCTCGGCGACGTCGTGGACGCGCAGGACCTCAGCGCCCTCGGCGGCGGCGAGGACCGAGGAGGCGATCGTGCCGCCGAGGCGGTGGGCGGCGTCGGACCCGTCGACCCTGCCGATGAAGCTCTTGCGCGAGGTGCCTATGACGAGCGGCCGACCGAGCTCGCGCAGCTCACCGAGCCGGCGCAGCAGCTCCATGTTGTGGGCGGCGGTCTTGCCGAAGCCGATTCCGGGGTCGAGCCAGAGCCGCTCCTCGGCGATGCCGGCGGCGACGGCGGCCTTGAGGCGCTCGGCGAGAAAGGCCCTGACCTCGGCGACGACGTCGCCGTAGCGCGGGTCGTCCTGCATCGTTCGCGGCTCGCCGAGCATGT
This sequence comes from Solirubrobacterales bacterium, assembly GCA_044867815.1. Taxonomy (GTDB): domain Bacteria; phylum Actinomycetota; class Thermoleophilia; order Solirubrobacterales; family 70-9; genus VAYN01. The sequence continues at coordinate 11,264 of JBIOVP010000054.1, forward strand.
GCATGAGGACGACGGTGGCGCCGCGCTCGGCGCAGAGTGCCGCCATCTCCGGGTCGCCGCGGAGGGCCGTGACGTCGTTGACGATCACGGCACCGGCCTCGAGCGCGGCTTCGGCGACGCGTGCCTTGGACGTGTCGATGGAGACGTCACAGTTGAGATCCCGCAGTCCTCGGATGACCGGAACGACCCGTCGCAGCTCCTCCTCCTCGCCGACGGCCTCCGCCCCGGGCCGAGTCGATTCGCCACCGACATCGAGGATCTCCGCCCCCGCTTCGACCAGCTCCCGCCCATGCGCGATCGCCGCCTCGGGGTCGAGGTAGAGGCCGCCGTCGGAAAACGAGTCTGGCGTGACGTTGACCACGCCCATCAGCCTTGGATTCATCGGTGAAGTATCACCTGCTGTGGAGTGGGGCCGTGGGTGGCCCTCGAACGGGCGGATAC
>JBIOVP010000055.1:0-2658 GCA_044867815.1 Solirubrobacterales bacterium
AGCAGCCCGGTCCCCGCGGCGATGTCGAAGGTGAGGATCGTCCCGGTGTGGAAGTCACTCACGTAGAGGTTTTTTCCGTCAGGGCTGATCGCGATGCCGGACGGCTTCGTGAGGCCGAGCACCTGGCAGGTCCCTCCCGCTCCGGTGTTCTGCCAGCAACCTTCCACTCCGGGCTTGGCGGTGAGAGCCCCGGTCGCCGGGTCGCGATCGAAGATCTGGATCGCGGCGCGCGGTTCCCACGCCTCCGTGTAGAGGTGTTTGCCGTCAGGGCTGACCACGGCCATCCGGCCGACCTGCGGCACGGTCGCACAAGTCTCGCTGCCGTCGAACGTCGCGCATCCTGCCGTGCCGGCCTTCTGCGTCAGCTCACCATCGGCCGAAGCGATGGCCGGCACAGCCATCGCGATGGCGATCGCCGCAAGCAGCGCCCCCACCAGTTGCCGAAGAGAGATCGGATATACGGCCATGCCAGCGAGGAGCCTATCCACATCCGGCGATTCTTGAATAGGAAGAACTGCCTATTTGTCTGAGGCGCGGAGCACGGCGGCGACGGCGGCAGCGCGGCTCGAGACGCCGAGCTTCGCGTAGATGCCGGCGACGTGGTGGCGCGCCGTGTGGGGGGAGATCGAGAGCTGCTCGGCGACCGCCGCGGCAGAGAGGCCCTCAACCAAAAGCCGCATCACCTCGCTTTCGCGATCGCTGAGGCCCAGCCCCCGCAGGCGGGCCGCTGAGAGCGGATCGGCCGAGTCGCGCAGGTGAGCGTCGCGGAAGGACTGGGTCAGGTGGGGGCGGATCAGCTCGATCAGCTCGCGCTCCGCCGTCGAGAAGCCGCGGCTGGGACGGTTGAGCGCGATCCCGACCACGATTCCCGGCGGTGAGGGGAGGATGAAGCTGATCTGGTCCTCCGCCCCCATCCGCCGGTAGACCGCCTGGTAGAGGTCGAGCGCGTGCAGCTCCTCCTCACTGAGGAAGTCCGAGAGGGTGCGCGGACCAGGTTCGCCGGTCTCGCTGTGATGGCGTATCACCGGGTGCTGATGGGCGTAGCGGGCGAAGGCCCCTTCGATCCCGTCGAAGATGACGTCGTCGGGCGCGAGCACCATGAACGTCTCGCCGGTCGCCAGGTCGACCTCGTTGTAGCCGATCGCATTGCAGGGGATCAGATCCTGCAGCCCGAGGATCCGCTCGCGGTAATCGCCGAGGCCGGGTGCTTCCTGAACGACCTGGACGAAAGAGAGGGCCTGGCGCAGTGTCTCGCCGGAGAGCTCGGTCCCGGCGCCGTCCTCGCTCAGGCGGATTCCTCGCTCATCTCGTCACCGGCCGGCCCAATGTCCTGCTGGACCGCCTCGGTCACCAGCGTCGGCCGGCGCCCCTCAGAGATCGTCTCCCTGGTCACCACGCACTTGGTGACGTCGCGTCGCGAGGGCAGCTCGAACTGGACGTCGAGCAGCGTCTCCTCAAGGATCGAACGCAGGCCGCGGGCACCGGTCTCCCGCTCCAGCGCTTTGTCGGCGATCGCCTCGAGGCTGTCCTCGGCGAAGACCAGCTCGATGTCGTCGAACTCGAAGAAGCGCTGGAACTGGCGGGTGAGGGCGTGGCGTGGCTCGGTCAGGATCGTCGTCAGATCGTCGCGGCTGAGCTGGTGGATCGCCGTGATCACCGGCAGGCGGCCGATGAACTCAGGGATCAGGCCGTACTCGATCAGGTCCTCGGGCAGCACCTGCTCGAACCATTCGCCGGCGTCCTTCTTCTCGCGTGAGGAGATCGAGGCGCCGAAACCGACGCCGCGGTCGCCCACCCGCCGCTCGATCACCTTGTCGAGCTCGGCGAAGGAGCCGCCGCAGATGAAGAGGATGGTGGTGGTGTCGATCGTCAGGAACTCCTGGTGGGGGTGCTTGCGCCCGCCCTGCGGCGGCACCGAAGCGGTGGTCCCCTCGAGGATCTTCAGCAGCGCCTGCTGGACGCCTTCGCCGGAGACGTCGCGGGTGATCGACGGGTTGTCGGCTTTGCGGGCGATCTTGTCGATCTCGTCGATGTAGATGATCCCCGTCTCGGCCTTTTTGACGTCGTAATCAGCGGCCTGGATCAGCTTCAGGAGGATGTTCTCGACGTCCTCGCCGACGTAGCCGGCCTCGGTCAGGGCGGTGGCGTCGGCGATCGCGAAGGGCACGTTGAGGATCCGCGCCAGGGTCTGCGCCAGCAGCGTCTTGCCGCAGCCGGTCGGACCCAGCATCATGATGTTCGACTTCTGCAGCTCGACGTCGGTCTCGTCGGACTGGGCGATCTGGACCCGCTTGTAGTGGTTGTAGACAGCCACCGAGAGCGACCGCTTGGCGGCCTCCTGGCCGACCACGTACTCCTCCAGCACGTCATGGATTTCCTGCGGTTTGGGCAGGTTCTCCAGCTCGAAGGCGGGGGCCGCGGTGAGCTCCTCGTCGATGATCTCGTTGCAGAGGTCGATGCACTCGTCGCAGATGTAGACGCCGGGGCCGGCGATCGGCTTTTTCACCTGGCGCTGCGACTTGCCGCAGAAGCTGCAGAGGAGCTGCTCGTTCGAATCTGAAGGACGTGCCAGCGGAATCCCCTCCTAATGGGACGAATCTCTTGCCTCCGGCGGCGCCCCAACAGATTAGAGGGGGACCTGCACCGGTTCGTGAGAGT
>JBIOVP010000056.1:0-5429 GCA_044867815.1 Solirubrobacterales bacterium
GCGGGCGCCTAGCCGCGGCAACCGCAAGCTCGAGAGCTTCCTCGACGCCGTCAACTCAGACGACCAGGTGCGGGCCTGGTGGTACATGACCCAGGTCCAGGCCGAGCGGCTGGGGATGTCGGACCACAGCTGGGTCCACATGCAGATCGTCCTCAACATCGCCCTGCGGCTGCTGCGGTTGCTTCTGCGGGCGGGGGTCGAGCCGGCGATGGTCGCCGACCACGGGATGCGCGACCGCGACGCCGAAGTCGTGGTCGCCGGCGGCGCCCTGCTCCACGACACCGGGATGTCGATCCACCGGGCCGACCACGAGGCCTACTCGCTCTTCCTCGCCGACGACGCCCTCCGGCGCCTGCTGGCCGACGTCTACAAGGAGCCGGAGCGGACCGTCGTCGCCTCGGAGATCCTGCACGCGATCATCGGCCACCGCCGCCGCGGCGAGCCCTACACGCTCGAGGCGGGCGTCGTCCGTGTCGCCGACGCGCTTGACATGGCCCAGGGCCGCACCCGCCTCCCGCTCGACCTCGGCCACGAGGGCATCCACTCGATCTCCGCCGCCGCCGTCGACGAGGTCCGCATCAGCGCCGGCGAGGAGCGACCGGTGCGGATCGAGATCCAGCTCAACAACTCGGCCGGGATCTTCCAGGTCGACGACCTGCTGGCGACGAAGATCCGCGGCACCCCGCTGGAGGGAAAAGTCGAAGTGATCGCCAGGGTCGAGGGCGAGACGGAGAAACGCCTCCTCTCCGGCTTCCGCCTCTCCTGACAACGCAGCTTCGCCGCATCGCGGCTCAGCCGTCGCCGGCGTCGAGCTCGGCGACCAGCGCCCGCACCCGCCGCTCGATCTCGTCGCGCGTCGCCCGCACCGCCTCGACCGACTGGCCCTTCGGATCGGCCAGGTCCCAGTCGAGGTAGCGCTTGCCGGGGATGTAGGGGCACTCGTCGCCGCATCCCATCGTCACCACCACGTCGGCCCACTCGGCGTCCTCGCGCGAGAGCTTCCGCGGCCGCCGCCCGCCGAGGTCGATCCCCAGCTCCTCCATCACCTCGACCACCTCGGGGTGGACCCGGTCGCCCGGCGTCGTCCCCGCCGAGCGCGCCTCGTGCCGCCCCTCGGCAGCGCGGGCGAACAGCGCCTCACTCATCTGCGAGCGGCCGGCGTTGTGGAGGCAGACGAAGAGGGCGCGGGCCATCGACTCAACCCTGACACAGGGCCGGGCGGCTCGTTGTAAAGACACTGGAAAGGAGACTCAAATGAGACGGTTGACAACGGGTGCCGTGCTCGGTGCCGCACTGCTGGTCACCTTCGCCTTCGCACAGATCGGGATGGCGGCGAAACAAGGTTCGGCGAACCTGAGGATCACGAAGAGCGACAGCCCGGATCCCGTCCGGGTCGGGTCCAACCTCACCTACACGCTGAGGGTCGAAAACCTCGGTCCTGACCAGGCCACCGGCGTGACCGTGACCGACAACCTGCCGAAAGGCGTCGACCTCGTCTCCGCCACCGGTCCCGCCGGCGGCTGCTCGGTGCAGGGCGCGAAGGTCACCTGCTCCCTCGGCAGCCTCGAGCCCACCGGCGTCAACTACGGGGGCGCCGGGGTCACCGCGACGATCGTCGTCGTGCCCCGCACGACCGGCACGATCCGCAACACCGCCACCGTCAGGGGCGATCAGAAAGACCCGGTCGCCGGCAACAACAAAGCGACCGCGGCCACCCGCGTTCTCGGCGCCCCGACCTGCCGCGGCGTGGCCGCGACGATCAGCGGCACCGCCGGCGACGACGAACTCCTCGGCACCACCGGTCCCGACGTGATCGTCGCCCTCGGCGGCAACGACCGCATCGTCTCCCGCGCCGGGCGCGACCTGATCTGCGCCAACTCCGACCGCGTCTTCGGCGGCGCCGGCCCCGACGCCCTCCTCGGAAGCGGCGGGCCGGACCTGCTCAAGGGCCAGGCCGGTGACGACAGGCTCAAGGGCGGCGCTGGCGCCGACCGCCTCCGCGGCGGCCGTGGCACCGACGTCTGCCGCGGCGGACCGGGCACGGACTCGCTGCGGAGCTGCGAGCGCTGAGAGCTAGTTGAAGCGCGCCAGGTCCGCCCGGCGCTGTTCCTTGCGCTTCTCCAGCTTGTTCTGGATCAGCGAGAGGACGATCACCAGCGTCGCGAACAGGGCGATCACGCCGAAGCAGACGAAGGTCACCGTCTTGTCGGTGGTCGGGCCGGCGAGGCCGACGCCCTCGTCGGCCAGGGCGGCCGGGGCGAGGACCAGCATCAGGGCCCAGATCGAGAGCAGGGTGGCGGCGGTGCGCTTCACGGGGCGGGAATTTAGCGCAACCTTAGGTCGCGACGCATAGGATCCGCCGCGATGTCGAACCTCGAGGCCCTGCTGTTGGGCGTGGTCCAGGGACTGACCGAGTTCCTGCCGATCTCCTCCTCCGGCCACCTGATCATCGTCCCCTGGCTGCAGGACTACACCTTCCTGCAGGACCACGAGACCTTCAACAAGACCTTCGACGTGGCGTTGCACGCCGGCACGCTGATCGCCGCGATCGCCTACTTCCGGGTTGAGGTGGTGGTCCTCCTGCGCGGCTTCTTTCAGGCGGCGCGGCAGCGGGCGATCCGGACCCAGGAGCAGCGCCTCTCGGTGGCGATCGCGATCGGCACCGTGCCGGCCGTGATCGCCGGCGGCCTCGGCGCCAGCTTCATCGACGAACACCTTGGCGAGCCCTGGATGATCGCGATCCAGCTGATCCTCTTCGGCTTCCTGCTCGGCTACGCCGACCGCATGCCCGAGCGCCGCAACCTCGGCGACGCGAAGCTGCGCGACGGCTGGTACGTCGGCCTCGCCCAGGTGCTGGCACTAGCGCCGGGGACCTCGCGCTCGGGGATCACGATCACCGCCGCCCGCTGGCTCGGTCTCGACCGCGACGCCGCCGCCCGCTTCTCCTTCCTGCTGCTGATCCCCGCCGTCGCCGGCGCCACCGCCTACAAGGCCTACGAGGCGATCGGTGAAGGACTGCCACCGGGCGTCGGCGGTCCGATGATCGTCGGCACGATCGCCGCCGCGGTTTCCGGCTACTGGGCGATCTCCTTCCTACTGCGCCTGGTGCGGACCACCAGCTACCGGCCCTTCGTCCTCTACCGCTACGCGGCCGGCGCCGCGATCCTGCTGATCATCGCCACCGGGCTGCGGCCGCCGACGTTCTAGCGAGCTCGGCGGTTTCCCCTCACATGGGAGGAAACGTGCCGGCTCGATTGCGGGCGCTGCCCATATGCTGGTCGAGTGATCAGAGGAAGTAGATGCAGAGTGGCCTGGGCGTCGGTAGCTGCGGTCGTGCTGCTGGCTACCGCTCCTGCAAACGCCGCGGAGAACGCCAGGGTCAGCGTCACCATCCGGCCCGACGGCAGCGGCGGCATGGTCGCCAATTCGGTCACCAATCCTGCCGACGAGGTTTGGCGATGGGAGGCCTGCGACACCTCTCTTTCGCGCTGCCAACCATTTTCCGAAGGCCGCATCGTGGGGACCGGGGCGGCGCCCGCCGAGACGATCTTCCGTGTCACTTCCAGCTACGGCGCCTCGGCGCTCAGTCCGGTCTGGCACGGGGTCGTTTCCCCGGCTGCCTCGCCATCGGTGTCCGGAGCCGTACGTGCGAACCAGCTGGTGGCTCCGCTGCCAGGCGGGTGGACGGGCGGCTGGGATGGGGACGGCAGCTATACGCAGCTCTCGGCCTGCCCGGCCCGCGCGAGCGCAGGCTGCATCCCGATTACGGATCCCGACTACGTGGACGGATGCAAAGGCGGGGCGGCGGTGCTCGATCCCGCCTTCGTAGGCCGCTACCTGCGGGTGGCGGAATGGCGGCACGGGCCGAACCCGATCTCTCATCTTCTGCCCGCCTGGCCGCTCATGGAGGAACCGTGGGACTCGAGCCCGGTGGTGAACGTGGGCTTCGTCGGGCGGATAAAGCCGGCGGTCCACCCGCGACGGGCCGGCTGCGGCATCCCTCCGCTGGTCGAGGCCTCTCTCTCGAGGGCGGGGGTAGGAAGCGTCATCTGCCTTCTCGGTTGCCGCGCCACCCTGGTCGCGCACGGCAGCAAGCGCTCGTTGCGCATACTTCGCCGTTTGTCGAAGGTCAGGTACGCGCCCCCGCAGGGTCCTCCGCCCATGCGCCTGCGCTTCGACGAGAGCGAAATCGCCAGCCTTGGGAAAGGCCCGGTTCGATTCCTGCTCAGGGTCAACGGGCGGCGAGTCGCGAGCCGCACCCTCGTCCCGTAGCTCTCCGGCTACCCACAAATTCCCGGCGCTTGCGGCCGCACCTGTGAAAATCCTGTGAATCCAGGGGTTAACGCCTCCGCGGGTGCATACACTCTGTCCATCCGAATCGCCGTCCTCGACACCGACAGCGGCTTCGTCACCGTTCTCGCCCGCCGCGCCGAGGCGGCCGGTTGGCACCTCAGCCAGAAGACGGGCCCCGTGCCGCCGCGCGACCTGGTGGCGCTGAAGCTGAACGCGATCCTCGTCGACCCGGTTGTCCTGGGGGACGAAGCCTGGGCCTACCTGGAGCGGGTCAGCGAGATGCTGCCCGACCTCGGTCTGGTCGTCTGCACCGGCCGCTCCACCGTCGCCCAGCGGGTGAAGGGGCTGCGGCTCGGGGTCGACGACTGGATGACCAAGCCCTGCCACCCCGAGGAGGCGATCGCCCGCCTCGAAGCGGTCTCGCGCCGCCGCCGTCGCGGCCGCCAGGAGCACGAGGCCTCGCCACTCGCGGTCGGTGAGATGGAGATCCGCCCCGACCGCTTCCAGGCCTTCGTCGGCGACGAGGCCCTCGACCTCACCCGGCGCGAGTTCGAGCTGCTCCACCTGCTCGCCGAGGAACGCGGCCAGGTGCTCGAGCGCGAGCAGATCTACCAGCGGGTCTGGGGTTACGCGATGGCCCACGGCGACCGCTCGGTCGACGTCTTCGTCCGCAAGCTGCGCAAGAAGCTGGAGGCGCTCTCGCCGCGCTGGACCTACATCCACACCCACTTCGGCATCGGCTACCGCTTCGACCCCGAACCGGTCGGCGGCGTGAAGGTGGAGGCGCCGGCCGTCGAGCGTTCACACCCTGTTCACATGGTGAAAACCACCTCGTAACAAGCTCGCCGCGCTCCGCTGCGACGGTCCGGTCATCGAAACGGACCTAACCAGAAGGAGAACGAGTGACCAGCTCTAAGTGGCTTGCGGCGATCGTCGCCGCGGCGATCCTCGCGGTCGGCATCACCGCCTGCGGCAGCGACGAGGAAACCGCCAGTGGCAACAGCGGCGGAGGTGACCTCTCCGGCTCGATCCGGATCGACGGGTCGAGCACGGTGGCGCCCCTGACCGAAGCGGTCGCTGAGCAGTTCATGGCCGAAAACTCGGGCGTCCGGGTCACCGTCGGGACCTCCGGTACC
>JBIOVP010000057.1:0-3145 GCA_044867815.1 Solirubrobacterales bacterium
CGAGGCTTGCCGACGTCGAGACTCAGACCACCTCGCATCTCGGCTTCGACCAGCTGAGCACGCACTGCGCCGCCAGCACGGCTGCGCGCACCACCGACCTGGCCTACTCCGGCAGCGCGTCCCTGAAGGTGCATACCGAGAACGACGCGGCCTGTAGCGGGCCCTACGCGCGGGCGATCTTCCAGGCCAACTCCCCGCAGCAGCTCGTCGAGGGCGACGATCTTTGGTTCGGTGCGGCGATCTACCTGCCGGCCGGCTTCTACGGCGCTCACACGAGCTACACCGACCTCCTCCGCCTCGACTCCTACGTCAGGGACGACAGCGGCAGCACCCCGTTCGCCGACAGGGCGGAGATCAGCTTCTCCAGCTGGAGCAACGATCGACTCTACGTCCTCGCCGCGCGCGGATCTACGAGCCGTACCCTGATCGGACCGGTCTCGCCGAGCGAGCTTCCAGAAGGCTCGTGGAGCTGGGTCGAGCTGCACACCCGCCTCAGCTCGGCCAACGGCTCGGCCTATACGGAGCTGAAGATCGACGGCAGGTCGGTGGGATCTTCGACCACCGCCAACCTGTTTTCCGGGGCCGCGCCCCTGAACCGCTTCCGCCATGGAATCGTCTCGACCGGGTCGAGCGGCTCGGGCAACTTGACCGCCTACTTCGATCGGGTCTCGATCAATCACACCGAGCGAGGACCGAAGGCACAAGAACCGCCGACGACTACGCCGCCGCCTCCGCCCACGCCCACACCCCCGACGGCGGCCGAGAGCCAGGTGAGCCTGTGGCGGCTCAACGAGGCGAGCGGGGCCAAAGCGGCGGACGCAATGGGAATCGCGCCGGGCTCCTATGTCAACGGTCCGACGCTCGGCGTGACGGGCATCGTCGGCGACGGCACCGACACCGCTGCCTCCTTCGACGGCGTCAACGACTACGTTGCGATCGCCCCGACCCCGCCACTCAACATGAAGGCCGGCTTGACGCTCGAGGCATGGGCCAAAGCCGACTCGCTGCAAGGCGCGGTGATTCGGCGCAACAACTCCTACGAGCTGCGGCCCCGGGGCGATGGAAGCGTCCTCTTCCGAGTCTGGACCGACAAGGCGGCGCGGTCGCTCACGAGCGCTGCCGGCACGGTGGCCGCCGGCGATGTCCACCACCTGGTCGGAACCTACGACGGCGCGAGCATGAAGATCTACGTCGATGGGTCGCAGGTCGCATCGATGCCGCAATCGGGGGCGATCACTCACGACCAAAACACCCTCTACATCGGCCGCAGCGACTACTCGAACACCTACTTCGACGGCATCATCGACGAGCCCGCCATTTACTCTCGGGCGCCGAGCGCCGGCACCATCCAAGATCGCTTCGCGAACGGCAAGCCGGCTGCTGCGGCCCCCCGCCAGGCCCCCTCCGATCCGATTGACACAGCGGACGTCTCCACCGACAGGACCCGCCCAGGCTCACCGCCAGACGACGAAACCGAAAGCCAGGCCCCACCCGAGGTCAGATCCGAACCGACCGCAGAGGGCGAGGGCGCCGAGCTCACCGTCGCCGAGTGGCTTCTCTGGTACTGGTCGATGTACCTATCGCTCTAGTGCACTCTTTTGAGTCGGGCGCGCTGCTCCTGCTTTTCGACGACCTGGGCGATCAGCTTCTTCACGTTTGAGTCGCCGGTCGCCTTGATGTGGCCGGTCTCGTAAGCCTTGCGATAGCTCTTCGCCGTGCCGTTCTCGGCCAGCTCGTTGAACTGGGGGCGGTCGATCTGGACCAGCACCCGCTCGTCCTGGGAGAGGTCCTTCTTGATCACGGGGCCCGGAACCTCGACGCGGTAGAGCTGGATGTCGTGCTTGGCCTTCAGTTCGAGGCCGAAGACGAGCTTCAGTTTCTTCAGGGCGGGGACCTCGGCCTGGAAGCGCTCGACGGCGGTCTTGATCAGGTCCGGGGTCGAAGCCATGCGCCTAGCGGCCCACCATCTAGATCTTGTGCCTCTGCAGCAGCTTCTTGCCGATCACCATGCGCTGGATCTCCGAGGTGCCCTCGCCGATCAGGAGCAGCGGCGCGTCGCGGTAGAGGCGCTCGATCTCGTACTCCTTCGAGTAGCCGTAGCCGCCGTGGATGCGGAAGCACTCCTCGACGCACTCCTTGCCGGTCTCCGAGGCGAGCAGCTTGGCCATCCCGGCCTCGAGGTCGGAGCGGGCGCCGGCGTCCTTCATCCGGGCCGCCTTGCGGGTGACGAGGCGGGCGGCCTCGACCTTGGTCGCCATGTCGGCGAGCTTGAACTGGATCGCCTGGTGCTGGGCGATCGGCTTGCCGAAGGTCTTGCGCTCCTGGCTGTAGCGCAGGGCCAGCTCGAGGGCGCGCTGGGCGATGCCGACGCCACGCGCGGCGACGTTGACGCGGCCGACCTCGAGCGCGTCCATCATCTGCACGAAGCCCTCGCCGACCCCCGCCTCCTCGCCACCGAGCACCCGCTCGGGCGGGCAGCGGTAGCCGTCGTAGACCAGCTCGGTCGACTCGACGCCCTTGTAGCCCATCTTCTTGATCTTGGGCGGCACGTTGAGCCCCTTGGAGTCGCCCTCGCCGATTTCCTCCCAGGGCTTCTTCTCGGTGATGAAGCAGGTCATCCCCTTGTAGGCCGGCTCGGCCTTGGGGTCGGTCTTCATCAGCACGAAGACGACCGAAGAGCCGAGGCCGTTGGTGACCCACATCTTCTGGCCGTTGAGCTCCCAGCTGCCGTCCTCGCCCTTCTTGGCGGTGGCCTTGATCCCCTGCACGTCGGAGCCGACCTCGGGCTCGGAGAGCGAGAAGGCGGCGCGGATCTCGCCGGTCGCCATCTTCGGCAGGAAGTGCTGTTTCTGCTCCTCGGTACCGAACTTCATCAGCAGGTAGGAGCCGATGAAGTGGGTGTTGACGACGCCGGAGATCGAGATCCAGCCGCGCGAGAGCTCTTCGACGATCATCGCGTAGGTGGTCAGATCGAGGCCCATGCCGCCGTACTCTTCGGGAATCGTCACCCCGAAGAGACCGAGCTCCTTCATTTCCTCGACGATCGGCTCCGGGTAGGAGTCCTCGTGGTCGTAGTGCTCGGCGTTGGGGATGATCTTCTCGTCGGCGAACTGGCGCACCATTTCGGTGATCGCCTGCTGCTCGT
>JBIOVP010000058.1:0-3277 GCA_044867815.1 Solirubrobacterales bacterium
CTTCGACGATCGGGCGCGACTGCTTGCGCGCCGCGGGGTCAGGCTCGCCGACATAAGCGACGGTGGTCGAGTCCTCCGTCGCTCGGCGCGCGTTGGCGCCAACCTGCGCCAGCGTCCAGCCGCCGTCGTCCCCAGACACATCAAGGCAGACGACCCGCAGCTCGCGGCCCTCGCCGCCCCTCCTCTGCGCAGCCTGCTCGCGCGCTTCGTCGCACAACCGCCGCCCCGCCCCGGCTTCCGGCCCCCGCAGCGGCGCGCTGACGTAGAACCGCACCGTCGCCCCCTCGGCAGCACCCTCTTCACCGCAGCCGGCGAACAGCGCGGCCAGCAGGGCAGGGACGACCAGGTTCACCAGGAGGCGTCGCACGGCGACCGATCCTAAACTCGCCCAGATGCGCATAGGTGTCCTGACCGCAGGAGGGGACTGTCCCGGCCTCAACGCGGCGATCCGCGCGGTCGCCCGCTCGGCGATGCAGCGCGGCGACGAGGCGATCGGGATCCGCCGGGGCTACCGCGGTCTCGCCGAGGACGACTACGTGCCGCTCGACATGCTTCGCGTCTCCGGGATCCTCCACCAGGGCGGGACGATCCTCAGCACCTCGAGCTTCGAGCCGATCCGCGAGGGCGCCGTCGACAGGGTCGCCGAAGCCTTCGCCGAGCAGCGCCTCGACGCCGTCGTCGCGATCGGCGGCGAGCACACGATGGAGATCACCCGCCAGCTCCACGCCGAGCGAGGCCTGCCGCTGGTCGGCGTCCCGAAGACGATCGACAACGACGTCGGCGGCACCGACTTCACCTTCGGCTTCGACACCGCGGTGCAGATCGTCACGGACGCGATCGACCGCCTCCACACCACCGCCCAGTCGCACGACCGGATCATGGTCGTCGAGGTGATGGGCCGCAGCACCGGCTGGATCGCCGCCTACGCCGGCCTCGCCGGCGGCGCCGACTGCATCGTCATCCCCGAGCAGATCACCACCGTCGAGGACGTCTGCCGTGACGTCACCCGCCGCCACGACCGCGGCAAGGACTTCTCGATCATCGTCGTCGCCGAGGGGGCGAAGCTGGCCTTCGAGAGCGGCGAGGAGCACCTGATCCAGCCCGTCAAGGACAGCGACGAGTACGGCTACCCGCGCCTCGGCGGCATCGGCGCCGCCCTCGCCAGCGAGCTGGAGCAGCGGACCGGGTACGAAGCCCGCGTCACCGTCCTCGGCCACGTCCAGCGCGGCGGCACCCCGACCTCGACCGACCGCGTCCTCGCCACCCGCTTCGGCGCCCATGCCTACGAGATGGCGAGAGCCGGCGAGTTCGGGAAGATGGCGGCGATTCACGGCACGGAGATGACCGCGGTGCCGCTGGAGGAAGCGGTCAAGGTCAAGCGGGTCGACCTGGGGATGCTGGAGATAGCCAAACGCTTCTTCACGTGAGAGGGTTGCGTCCATGAACGACGCACCGGATTTCCAAGCAGCGACCGCGGTCCAACAGGCGACCTGGGCGAAAGGCGACTTCGCCGAAGTGGCCCACCTCGTGGTGCCCGTCGCCGAGACCCTCGCCGGCGCGCTGCAGATCCTCCCCGACGAACGTGTGCTCGACGTCGCCTGCGGTAGCGGCAACGGCGCCCTCGCCGCGGGGCGGCGGAACTGGGGCAACGCCGTCGGCGCCGACTTCGTACCGGCGCTTCTCGAGCGCGCGCGCGAGCGTGCGGGGGCCGAACGCCTGGACGTCGAGTTCGTCGAGGCCGATGCCCAGAACCTTCCCTTCGGCGACGGCGAGTTCGAGGTGACGATGTCGATCTTCGGGGTCATGTTCGCCCCCGACCAGCAGCGGGGGGCCGACGAGCTGCTGCGGGTGACCAAACCGGGCGGCCGGATCGGGGTCGCGAGCTGGTGCCCCGACGGCGGCCTACAGGACTTCTTCGCGACCATCGTCAAGCACACGGGCGGGCCACCGCCGGGCTTCACCCCACCGGTGCTCTGGGGCGCCGAGGACCACGTCAGGGGCCTGTTCGGCGACTCCGTTACCGACTTCCGGGCCGAGCGGCTGAAATCACGCCAGGCCTTCCGCTCCGCCGACCACTACCTGGAGTTCTTCCGCAGCTACTTCGGGCCGGTGAAATCGGCCTACGAAGCGGTCGGCGCCGAGGGTGAAGCGGAGCTCACCGCCGACCTGAAGGCGGTCCTCGAGAACCTCAGCGTCGGTGGCGACCGCGCACTGGTGGTCGAGCCGGAATACCTCCAGGTACTCGCGACCCGCGTGTAGCTCTAGGAGTCGGTCTTCTGCGGCTGCAGGGTGCGGATCGCCGCTCCTATGAGGAGCACGCCAAAGAAGACCATGCCGGCGACGCCGCCGCCCTGTCCGAAGGCTGCGTAGCCGATCACCATCGCGGTGATCGCCAGGAAGAGGGTTACGACCATTCCCATATCGCGCGGCATCCTATCCGGCGAGGGCGACGCGCGTCTCGCTGAGAAACGAGGCGACCGCGTCAGCGGCGCCCTCGGGGGAGCCGCCCTCGCCCGCGGCCCGAACCAGGCGGCTGCCGATGATCACCCCGTCCGCGATCTCCCCCACCCGCGCGGCCTGTTCCGGGGTGCCGATTCCGAAGCCGACGGCGACCGGAGTCGCGGCGTCGGTCCTGGTCGCCTCGACCAGCTCGGTCAGCGCCGCCGGGATCTCGGCCCGCTCGCCGGTGGTGCCGACGGTGGAGACGACGTAGACGAATCCGTGGGCCGACTCGCAGATCCGCCTGCGGCGCTCGGCCGGCGTCGTCGGCGCCAGCAGCGGCACCAGCGCCAAGCCCTCGGCGGCGAAGTTCTCCCGCACCTCCCCGGCCTCCTCCAGCGGCAGGTCGGGAACGATCACCCCGGCGGCGCCGGCCGCCCGCGCCATCTCCGCGAACTCACGCGAGCCCCCGTGGGCGAGGACCATGTTCGCGTAGGCCATGAAGACGACCGGGACGCGGTCGCCGACCGCGCGGCAGACCTCCAGCGCCGTCGAGAGGGTCGCACCGGCTTCCAGCGCCCTGGTCGCGGCAGCGTGAATCGTCGGCCCGTCGGCCAGCGGATCGGAGAACGGCACCCCGAGCTCGATCAGGTCCGCGCCGGAGTCGGCGTAGGCCACGGCCACCGCCAGCCCAGTTTCCCGGTCGGGATACCCGGCCATCATGTACGGCATCAGCGCCGCCCGCCCCTCTTCCCGCGCGAGAGCAAATGCCGCCGCGATTCTCTCCTCGCCGGAAGCGCCACGGGAAGCCGGGTGAGGGTCGCCGGACCCTCCCCGC
>JBIOVP010000059.1:0-20126 GCA_044867815.1 Solirubrobacterales bacterium
CATCGCCAGGGTGCCGAAGCCGACGCGGTTGGCGCCGAGGCAGTGCAATTTGACGATGTCGTGGCCGGTCCGGTAGCCGCCGTCGGCCCAGATCTCGACCCGGTTGCGCAGCCCGGCCTCCATCAGCCCCCGGTGCACGGCGCGGGTGCCGATGTC
Organism: Solirubrobacterales bacterium; assembly: GCA_044867815.1. Lineage (GTDB taxonomy): Bacteria > Actinomycetota > Thermoleophilia > Solirubrobacterales > 70-9 > VAYN01. Next base: position 157 of record JBIOVP010000059.1, read on the forward strand.
GCTCGGCAGCCCGACGTGGCGCAGCGCGTGCTGGCGCGCGGCGCCGGTCCCCCCCTCGAAGCCCGAGAGGGTGATGATGTCGGCGCCGGCCTTGGCGATCCCGAGGCCGATCGTGCCGATGTTCGGCACCACCGGCACCTTGACCGAGACCCGCACGTCCGGGTTGACGGTCTTCAGCTCGTCGATCAGCTCGGCCAGGTCCTCGATCGAGTAGAGGTCGTGGTTGTTCGAGGGCGAGATCAGGTCGGTGCCGGGCGAGGCGTTACGCGCGGCGGCAACCTTCTCCGAGACCTTCTTTCCGGGCAGGTGGCCGCCCTCGCCGGGCTTGGCGCCCTGGCCGATCTTGATCTCGGCGACGTAGGAGCTGTTCAGCATCTCCGCGGAGACGCCGAAGCGGCCGGAGGCCACCTGCTGCCCGCGCCATTTGCGGTACTGGCCGTACATGTCGCGGATCTCGCCACCCTCGCCGTTGATGCAGAGGACGTTGATCGCTTTCGCCGCGTCGGCGTAGGCGCGAAAGGCCGGCTCGGACTGCGAGCCGAAGCTCATCGAGGAGATCACGATCGGGTAGTCGTGGTGGCCGACGCCGGCGTTGACCGTGCTCGGGTCGACCGGGTCGCGATCACCCTTCAGCGCCATGATGTGGCGCATCGAGATCGGGTTCTGCTTCTCCAGGTCGCGGACTTTCTCCGAGTACTCCTCGTAGGTGCCGGTCCCGTTCGCGGTCGCGATCGCCGCCTTGTAGACCTTCGGGTAGAAGCGGAACGTCTTCGCCGGTTTCGCCGCCGCGTCGTCGCCGCTGAGGGCGTGGGCGCGGGCGTTGGTGTCCTCGTCGAGGTCGGCGAACCCGGTCCCCGCCTTCTCGGAGGCGGCGTAGAACTCGGTCTGGAAGATCTCCGCCAGCTCCGGCTTGACCCCGATCGAGCTGAACTGTCGCGCGTAGCCGCGCACCTCGTGGATCCCGATCGTCGAAATTACTTTCTCGATCCCTTTGCGCAGCGCCGCGCAGAGGTTGGCGACATCGGACTCGTAGTCCTCGACACAGATCACCTCGACCATCGTGTACGGGCAGACACCGTTGGCACCGAGCCCGAGCGCGAGCATCACGTCGTGGACGTTGCGGATCGAGGCGGCGCGGAGGACGAGGCCGCAGCGCCGGCGCAGGTTCTCTTCGCCGGTCTCGACTTTGAACTGCTTTAGCGCCTGGTCGACCGCCGAGGTCGCCAGATGGGGGTCGAGGTAACGCCGCTCGGCGTCGTAGACGGTGCGGTCGGTGAGGACCAGCAGCTCGCAGCCGTTGCGGACCTTCTTCACCGCCTCCTGCTTGATCCGCTCGATCGCGCCCCGGGTCGTCTCGGACTCCAGCAGGGAGATGTCGACGGCGGCGGCGCGGCCGCGGAACTCCTCCCAGAGGTCCTCGAGCAGGTAGGTGTCGTGATCGCGGGCGATCTGCCGGTACGCCTGGTCGGCCAGCGGCGCGAGGCCGTGGTGACCGCCGAGGATCACCGGGAACCCGGTTTCGACCGTGCCGGTGTCCTCGCTGGCGTTCTCCAGCGAGGGACGGCGGCCGAACAGGGTCCGGGTCGAGAAGTGCTCCATCTCGCGTTCGCGGTCGATCGCCGGGTTGGTGACGACGGCGACCGTCTCCTTGAAGTAGTCGGCGAGGTTCTGGCGCTCGGGCGAGAGCGCCGCCAGCGGGCCGTCGTAGCCGAGCGAGCCGACCGGCTCGGCCCCGTTGGAGGCCATCTGCTGGACGAGTTTGACGTCGTCGCGCTGCCAGCCGAAGCCGGCGAGGACGCGGTCGGAGACCTTGACCGGCTCCTCGGGGCCGGCGTCGGAGTAGCCGGGGACGTCCTGGCCCTCGAGCGGGCCGCCGGTCTCCAGCGCCCGCTCGTAGCCGGCGACCGCCTCGACGCCGTTGCGGGCGAGCCAGCGGTCACGGACGATCCGCAGCATCTCGTCGTGCGGGTGCAGGCTCGACGCGCGCTCGACGCGGTCGATCAGGACCAGCACCTTCTCCCCCGGCGCCAGCGGCTTCGGCTCGGAGCACATCTTCGCCACCGAGACGACGCCGGGCTCGGAGCTGAAGACGAAGTCGTCTTCGGTCTCCACCTGCCAGAGCGGGCGCAGGCCCATCGCGTCGGCGGAGAAGACGCACTCGTCGGTGTGGCGGGCGATCAGCGCCACCGGGCCCTGGGCGAACGGCCCCATCGTCTGGTGCAGGTACATGTAGAAGGCGTGCAGGTCCTCGGGCAGGCCGCGGACCTCCTCGACGATCGGCGGCACCACCATCTCCATCGCCTCGGCGAGGCTGAAGCCCTCGCGGCTGACCAGGGTGTCGATCGTGCGGTTGAGGTCCTGCGAGTCCGAGGAGCCGGGCTGGATCGGCACCGCCAGCATCTTCGCCTCCTGGCGCAGCTGCTGGATCGTGTTGATCTCGCCGTTGTGGCCGAGCACCGAGAACGGCTGCACCCGCTTGAAGGAGGGCCAGGTGTTGGTCGAGTAGCGGTTGTGGCCGAAGCAGCCGATCGTCTCGAAGCGGGGGTCGCGCAGGTCGGGGTAGTACTCGCCGAGGACGTTCGGCGCGCCCATCACCTTGTAGACGCAGGTGGTGGCGGAGAAGGAGGGGACGTGGACGTCGAGCTCTTTCTCCAGGCAGATCATCAGGTCGAAGAGGACGTGGTCGCGCGTCCTGGCGTCGGCGACAAGGCCACCGAGCTGCCAGAAGATCGGCTCCTCCTCGCGCGCGGTCGGGCCCAGCGCCGGCGAGTTGACGACGCCGACGCGCTCGGCGAGGACGCGGAAGCCGCCGGCGGCGAGCAGCTCGCGGGCGTCGTGCTTGATCTTCTCGACGTCCTGGGAGCGCTCGATGAAGACGTGGGCCACCGCGAAGGCGTCGTCGGTCGCCAGCGAGGGGTCGTGGCCGCCGGAGCGGACCTCCTCGGCCCAGATCTTGCGCGGGATGTCGACCAGGAGGCCGCAGCCGTCCCCCTCGCCGTCGACGTTGCCGGCGCGGTGGAGCATCTTCTGCAGGGCGGGAATCGCCAGCTCGATCGGTTCATGGCTCGGCGACGCGTCCCTGCGGACCGAGGCGTAGATGGCACAGGCGTCCTTGTCCTCGACGCTGGGCGGTGAGACGAGGGGCCGGTAAGGACGCTCTGGCGAGTAGCGCTCCACGCGAGCGCCGCGATCGGACTGGGCGTTCAATTTTTACCTCCCGGGTTCCACGCCTTCTTCGAGCGGGCGCGCGACGGGTTAACGAGTTACGGGATTATAGGGGCCGGTCAAGCCCATGACATCGGCTCGTAGCCGCCGTCGGGCTCGACCCCGATAAGCAGCGCCAGGACCGGCGCCTCGGAGCGGTTGAGGATCGTCCGGGTCGCGGCGGCCTCCAGCGAGGCGAAGGTGCCGGCCGGCGCCGGGTGATCCTCGCCGTCCAGGCGCATCACCGCCTCTCCCTCGAGGATCACATAGAGCTCGACCTGCCCGCTCTGCGCCTCGTCGTGCTCGGGGATCTGCCCACCGGGCGCGATCTCGACCAGGTTGTAGCCGAAGGCGCTGGTGCCGAGCGCCCTTCGGGCGAGCAGCCAGGTGCAGTCGCCCGACCCCTCCATCCGCTCGAAGTCCTGGCGGTTCTTGATCGTGTAGTTGTCGGCCATTAGGTTCGACCCTAACCGCCGATGACCAACCAATGCAAGGACTCAGAGCAGGAGCTGCGCGAGGCGATCGACCGCTACAACGACGCCTGGAACGAACACGACCTCGACGCGATCATGGCGATGCACGCGCCGGACATGGTCTTCGAGAACCACACCGCCGGCGAGTCGGCCCAGGGCGAGGAGGCCCGCGCCCACATCGGCTCGATTTTCGCCACCTGGCCCGACATCGCCTTCACCACCCGGCGCCTCTACGTGCGCGAGGGGCTGGTCGTCCAGGAATGGACCGCCATCGCGACCCACACGCAGACGATGCGCCGCGGCGACCTCGTCGCCGAGCCGACCGGTGAGCGCGTCGAGTGGGACGGCCTCGACGTGATCCCCTTCGAGGACGGTCTCGTCAAACGCAAGGACGTCTGGTCCGACAGCGTCTCGATCCTGCGCCAGGTCGGGCTACTGGATTAGGGCGTGTCACTTTCCTCCCCCACGTCGGGGAAGAAAGCGACACTCACCGATCCCAGCTCGGTTCGAACGCTCCTTTGACCAGCGTTTTCGGTTTTCCACCCGCGACGGAGACCGTCTGCACCTTGTGGTTGCGCAGGCCCGGGTCGAAGCCGCCGTTGAAGCCGAGGACGAGCTTGCCGTCGGCGGAGAGGTCGGTGCCGACGAAGCCCAGCTCGCCGGTGCCGGCAACCGACTTCTGCGCGCCGGTCTTCGGGTTGACGAGGACGGCGTAGCTGACGTCCTGGCCACCGAACTCGGTCAGTAGATGGCTGCCGTCAGCGGACCAATCGGTCGGGAAGAGGCCCTGCAGAAGCGGGTCGACCCTGGTGTGGGTGAGGCGTTTGACTTCCCTGCCATCGGTGTTCATCAGGAAGAGCTCGTTCTTGCCGCCGTAGCGTCGCTTCTTCGCTTCCACCGTCTTCACAACGACGATCTTCTGCGGGCCCCAGAGCGGATCGGAGGAACGGTGGTCGGCGGTCAGGCGCACCGGTTCCGGGGCGCGGACGTTGACCACGCCGGGGATCGGCACCGGGAAGCGGAAGACGTCGCTGCGCGGCGGGTACTTTTCCTTCTGCGCCACCGAGTAGACGATTTCGCCGCTGTCCGGGGAGAAGCTGTAGCCGCTGAAGAAACCCTGGGCGACGACCGATTGGATGCCGGTGGCGACGTCGATCAGGACCAGCTTGCGCATCCCGAGTTCCGGCCCTCGCAGCGCCGCGAGGGTTTTCGAGTCCGGCGACCAGGCGAGGTGGAAGGCTTCGCGGAAGTTGCTCATCAGGGTCGTGCCGGGACCCCCCGTCGCCGGCGCCAGTTTCAGTTCCTGCGCGTACTTCGGCCCTTCGTACAGGTAGGCGACCGCGAGCCCCGTTCGGCGCGACCTTCGGGTTGTGCCCGGTCGCAACCTTGTGCGGGGAGCTGCCGTCGTCGTTGGCGACGTAGACCGTCGCCTTGAACGGGTTCTTGACGTAGGCGAGAGTCGCGCCCGCGCTCACGGGATCCGCGAGTAGCGCGGCAAGAACGAGGGCGGGCAGGAGCAGCTTCGGCTTCAGCGAGGTCGTCATGTGGCGATCCTAATCGCGCCTTAGGCGTTCGCCGATCAGGGTCCGACGATCGCGGCGACCACCAGCCCGCCGCTGACGCCGAGGAAGGAGACGACCGCCAGGGCCCGGTACCAGAGGCGCTTGTCGACCTCGGGATCGAAGGCGAGCGGGACGAAGAGGAAGGGGTTGACGAAGGTGCCGAAGACCAGCGCCACGGCAACCGCGGTCGGCAGGTCCGGCCCCGCCAGCCCGACCCCGATCAGGATCAGTCCCATCATCACGTAGTCGAGGTGGACCTGGCGGATCCGCTGCGGCGCGACGACGCCGATCCGCCGCAGCCACTCCGGCCGCTCGCCGCGCACCACCATCGCCCAGCCGAGCAGGCCGCCGAGCGCCAGCTCGACCAGCCCGATCTGGACTACCCAGTCCATCGCCAAGTGCCTATCCGGCAACCCGCACGTGCGGCTGGCGAGTGCCCGACCGAGCGGGGGTAGGACGCAGGGAGGCCGAATGGCAGCGCCATTTGGCCGACTGAGGACGACGCCCCGCGAAGTGTCGGGTGCCGCCAGGCGTGCGTGGGGTTTGTCGGATAGGCACTAGAGCTCGGGGACGTCGGCGCCGAGTGGGCTGAAGGGCAGGCGGCGCACCTCGGCCCAGCCGGCGCAGCGGTCCTCCAGCGCCGTGGCGACGTTGCCGGCCTCCTGCCAGGTGGTCCAGACGAGGACGGTCGGGCCGGCGCCGGAGATCGTCGCCCCCAGTGCCCCCAGCTCCCGTGCCGAGTCGACGATCTCCATCGAGCGCGGGTAGAGCTCGCGGCGGCGGTCCTGGTGGATCGAGTCGCGGAGGCCGCGGGCGAGCAGGTCGAGGTCGGCGCTGCGCAGACCGAGGACCAGGGTCGCCGCGGCGGAGACGTTGGCGACGGCGTCGGCGAGCGGCACCTCGGCCGGGATCGCCTCCCGGGCGCGCTCGGTCGAGACCTCCTCGGGCGGGATCACGACGATCCCCTCCAGCCCCTCCGGCGGATCGAAGCGCGCCGCGGTCGGCCCGTCCTCGCCGTCCCCGCAGACGACGAAGCCGCCGTAGATCGCCGCCGCAACGTTGTCGGGATGCCCCTCGATCCCGGTTGCCCGCGCCAGCATCTCCTCCTTCGAGAGCGCCAGCTCGTAGAGGTGGTCGGCGGCGTGGAGGCCGGCGACGATCGCCGCCGCGCTCGATCCCAGCCCCCGCGCCAGCGGGATCTCGCTGCGCAGCCGGAAGGCGATCCCGTCCGCCGGCCGCAGGCTCTCGAACGCCCGCACGATCAGGTTGTCGCGCCCGGTCGAGACCGCCAGCCCGCCCGGGTCGAAGGAGAACTCCCCGGCCTCCTCCACCTCCAGCTCCAGGTGCAGCGCCATCGCCGCCGCCATCGCGTCGTAGCCGGGCCCGAGGTTGGCCGAGGAGGCGGGAACGCGGACGAGCCGGTGGCGTGCGGTCATGCTTCTAGTCGAAGACGGCGCGCTCGACGGCGGCGAGGTCGTTGTCGCAGTTGATCACCGAGGGGGCTTTCGAGAGGGCGGTGTCGGGGTCCTTGAGGCCGTGGCCGGTGAGGACGCAGACGACGGTCTCGGGGCGGGCGACGCCCTCGACGGTCGGCAGGCCGTGGGCGAGAAGGCCGGCGACGGAGGCGGCGCTGGCGGGCTCGCAGAAGACGCCTTCGTTGTCGGCAAGCCAGCGGTAGGCGTTGAGGATCTGCTCGTCGGAGACGGCGGCGACGCGTCCGCGGGAGGCGGTAAAGGCGGCCATCGCCTCCTCCCAGCGGGCCGGGTTGCCGATCCGGATCGCCGAGGCGACGGTCTCGGGCCGCTCGACCGGCTCGCCGCGGACCAGCGGCGCCGCGCCCTCGGCCTGGAAGCCGTAGAGGATCGGGGCGGCGTCCATCTCGGAGAAGCCGCGCCAGTAGGCGGTGACGTTGCCGGCGTTGCCGACCGGGATCGCCAGCGCCCCGGGTGAGGCACCAAGGTCCTCGACCACCTCGAAGGCGGCAGTCTTCTGGCCTTCGATCCGGTGCGGGTTGACCGAGTTGACGAGCTCAATCGGGTGCTTCTGGGAGAGCTCACGGACGATCCGCAGGGCGTCGTCGAAGTTGCCCTGCAGGGCGACGACGCGGGCGCCGTGCATCAGCGCCTGGGCGAGCTTGCCGATCGCGATCTTGCCCTCGGGGACGATCACCGCGCCGCGTAGCCCGGCCCGCGCGGCGTAGGCGGCGCAGCTGGCGGCGGTGTTGCCGGTCGAGGCGCAGATGATCGCCTCCGCCCCCCGCCCCTTCGCCCGCGAAACCGCCACCGTCATCCCCCGGTCCTTGAAGGATCCGGTCGGGTTCAGGCCCTCGAATTTGAAGAAAGCACGCGCCCCGATGCGCTCTGAAAGCCGAGGCGCCTCGATCAACGGCGTCGAGCCCTCGTTCAGCGTCACCACCGGATCGCCCGGCTCCAGCGAGAGCCGGTCGCGGTAGCGGTCGATCAGCCCCAGGGCCATCAGGCCAGGCTCCGAAAACCAAGCAGGTCGGGGGACGCAGGGAGTGAGGGGAGGGGAGCGCACTTTTTGGTGCGTGACCTGACCCGAACGACCGAGGACCCCGAGATGCGCCGGTTTGCAGGAGCCTGCACTAGTACTCCTCCTCGATCACGCGGATGCTCCGCGGCGGCGAGCGCAGGTCGCCGAGCCCCGACAGCTCCTCGACCGCGGCGGCGAACTTCGACTCCAGGCACTCGTGGATCACCATCACCAGCCGCGCGTCCTCGCCGCTGCCGCGCTGGACGAAGCTCTTGACCGAGATCCCGTGCTCGCCCAGCACCGTCGCCACCCGCGCCAGCACCCCGGGACGGTCGGCGACCTCGAGGTGCAGGTAGAAGGAGGAGCTGACGTCCTCGACGATCGGCAGCTCGACCCGGGTCTCGTGCACCGGCGCGTCGCCGGCGAGGATCGAGACGACGTCGCCGAGCACCGCCGAGGCGGTCTGCAAACCCCCCGCCCCCGGTCCCGACATCGTCACCTCGGTGATCGCCGGCGCCTCGACCATCACCGCGTTGAACGGGCCCTCGATCGGCGCCAGTGGATGGCCCGGATAGAGGAAGCAGGGAAAGACGCGGACGCTGATGCCGCCGTCGCGCCGTTCGGCGACCCCGAGCAGCTTCAGCGACAGCCCCAGCTCCTTGGCGTAGGCGAGGTCGTCGGGCTGGATCCCCTCGATCCCCTCGAAGGCGACCTCCGAGAGGGTGACCGGGGTGTGGAAGGCGAGGCGGGCGAGGACCGCCATCTTCGCCGCCGCGTCGGCACCGCCGACGTCGTCGGAGGGGTCGGCCTCGGCGTAGCCCAGCTCCTGCGCCCGCGCCAGCACCTCGGCGTAGCCGGCGCCGGTCGCGGCCATCTCGCTGAGGATGAAGTTGGTGGTGCCGTTGACGATCCCGAAGACCTTGGCGATCTCGGTGACGCCGAAGCCCTCCTGGATCGTCCGCACGATCGGGATCACCGCCGCCACCGCCGCCTCGAAGCGCAGCTGCACTCCGGCCTCCCGCGCGACCGCGAACAGCTCGTCGCCGTGCTGGGCGAGCAGCTGCTTGTTGGCGGTGACGACCGGCCTGCCGGCGCGCAGGGCGGCGAGGACGTACTGCCGCGCCGGCTCGGTCCCCCCCATCAGCTCGACCACAAGGTCGGAGCCGGCGAGGATCTCGTCGAAGTCCCCCTCCTCGCGGGTGAGAACCCCGGCGATCTCCGGCCGACGCCCGGTCGCCGCCTCGACGGCCTCGGCCCGGTCCGCCAGCAGTTCGGCGAAGGCGGCGCCAACCGTGCCGCGTCCCAGCAGCCCGATGCGAACAGGTTTGGAAGGCTCGGAAGCCACGAGCCCTAGACGTCCCTCGCGGTCAGGTCCTCGTAGGTCTCGCGCCGGACCACGACCCGCGCCTCGCCGTCGCGGCAGAAGACGACCGGTGGCCGCGGCACGCCGTTGTAGTTGTTGGCCATCGCGTAGCCGTAGGCGCCGGTGGCCGGGGTGACGAGGACGTCGCCGACGGCCGGCTCGGCCAGCATCGCGTCGCGGACGATGACGTCGCCGGACTCGCAGTGCATGCCGGCGATCGTGATCAGGGTCTCGGCCGGCGCGGCGGCGCGGTCGGCGATGAGCGCTTCGTAACGAGACCCGTAGAGCATCGGCCGCAGGTTGTCGGACATGCCGCCGTTGACGGCGACGTAGGTGCGGACACCGGGGATCTCCTTGACGGTGCCGACCCGGTAGGCGGTGAGGCCCGCGTTGGCGACCAGCGAGCGGCCCGGCTCGACCAGGATCCGCACGCCCTCCCCGAAGACCTCGGTGACACCGCGGACCTTGACGTCGACGTAGGCGTCGATCGAGGGCGGTTCGTCCTCGGCGGTGTAGGCGACGCCGAGGCCGCCGCCGACGTTGACGACCCGGCACCACTCGCCCGCCAGCTCGCCCAGAGCCTGGATCGCCAGCTTGTAGGGCTCGAGCTCGAAGATCTGGGAGCCGATGTGGGCGTGCAGCCCGACCAGCTCCAGCTTCTCGGAGGCGAGCACGCGCGCGACCGCCCGCGCCGCCAGCCCGTCCTCGAGCCCGAAGCCGAACTTCGAGTCGAGCTGGCCGGTGGTGATGTAGTCGTGGGTCGAGGGTTTGATCCCGGGAGTGACCCGGATCAGCACCCGCTGCGGTTCGTCGAGCAGGCGCTCGCAGCGCTCGATCTCGTCGAAGGAGTCGAGGATCAGGTGGCGGATCCCGGCGCGGGCGGCGAAGAGGATCTCCTCATCGGACTTGTTGTTGCCGTGCATGTGGATCCGCTCGGGGTCGAAGCCGGCCTTCAGCGCCATGTGCAGCTCGCCGCCGGAGGCGACGTCGACCGAGAGCCCCTCCTCGGCGAAGAGGCGGTAGGCGGCGGTGCAGGGCAGCGACTTGCTGGCGAAGAGGACCTCGAACTCGGCGCCGCGGCTCTCGAAGGCCTCGCGGTAGGCGCGGGCGCGGGCGCGGATGTCGTCCTCGGCGTAGAAGTAGGCGGGGGTGCCGAACTCTTCGGCCAGCTCGACCACGTCGCAACCGGCGACCTCCAGGTGTCCCTCCGCGTTTACCCGGCTCCCCCGCGGGAAGACCGCCGATCGCGCGATCGGATCGCTCGCTACCGATCCCGCCTGTCCGTGCTCCGCCATTGGGCAGGCATTTTGACGATTAGGTACTAAGCAGGCGGAACGGGGCTATTTCTTGCCGCCGACGATGCCTTCGACCGCGCCGACGGTTTCGTCGACGACGCCGCCGACGGGCGATTCGGGTCCGGCGACGCCGTTGACGGTTTCTTCGGTCGCCTGGGTGACGCCGGTTTCCTCCAGAGCGCCGCCGGTGACCGTTTCGTCGACCTGGTTGACGGTTTCGTTCACGGTGCTGGTGACTTTTTCGGAGGTCGAGGTGGTCGTGCCGCCCTCGCCTTCGCCTCCTCCTCCACCGCCACCGGCTCCACCACCACCACCGCCGCCGCCGGACGCCGTGCCCGAGCCGCCTGAACCACCGCCGGAGCCGCCGCCGGGAGCGGGCCCTCCACCGTCGGCGGCCGGAGCTTCTCCGCCACCACCACCGGCTCCGCCGGTCCCGCCGCCGGGCTGCTGGCCCGAGCCGCCGACACCCTGCTGGCCGGTGGCGTTCGCACCGCCGCCGCCACCTTGGGCGACGCCGCCGCCTGCGGAGCCGCCGGCGCCACCTTTCGCGGTCAGGTTGCCGCCGCTTGCGGCACCTCCCGCAACGCCGGCGGTCTCCGCGGCCGAGACGGCGGCTTCATCGCTCCCGCCGATCAACCCCGGGATCGGGAAGTTCTCGAAGACCTGGGCGGAGACCAGGAGCACGAAGGCGACAACCGCCATCGCGATCAGTCCCGCGCCCGACACCGCGCCGAGCAAGTAGTTGCGCGCCTGCCTGATCATCCGCCGTTCGCCTACCCACACTAGTCAGCGGATAACGAGCGGTACGAGGGAACTCCTAAAATTAAGTACGGCAAACGTTTAGGCAGGTGGGGCGTTCTCGACGTGAAGCAGCTCGTGGCTCGCCTCTTCCTCCATCTGCAGCGTCGTGTGTTCGATCCCGTAGCTCTCGCGCAGGGTCAGCTCCAGCCGCCGCCGGATCAGGTCGCGATCGGCCCCCTGGGCGACGACGACGTGGGCGGCGATCGCGCCGAAGCCGGAGGTGACGGTCCAGACGTGGAGGTCGTGGACCGAGCGCACCCCCTCCTCGCGGCAGATCGCCTTTCCGACCGCTTCGACGTCGACCCCGGCCGGCGCCGCCTCCATCAGCACGTCGACCGGCTCCTTGATCAGGCGCCATGAGGAGGCGAGAATCAGCGCCGCGATCAGCAGGCCGACGATCGGGTCGACGACCGGCGAGCCGCCGAGAAGAACGAAGGCGCCGGCGACGACGACGCCGATCGAGCCGAGAGCGTCGGCGGCGGAGTGGCGGAAGACGCCCTCGAGGTTGATGTCCTCGCGCTGGCCGCGGGCGAGAACGACCGTGGCGGCGATATTGCCCGCCAGGCCGAGGACGCCGAGGGCGAGGACGCCCCAGCCGTCGATCCCGGGCGGGTCGGAGAAGCGCCCGATCGCGGCGATCGCGACGGCGACGCTGACGACGACGAGAAGGAGGCCGTTGACGAGCGCCGCCAGCACCTCCGAGCGCTGGTAGCCAAAGGTGCGCCGGCCGGCGGCGGGCAGGCTCGCCAGCCGCGCCGCGATCAGGGCGAGGACGATCGAGCCGGCGTCGGAGAGCAGGTGCCCGGCGTCGGCCAGCACCGCCAGCGAGCCGGTGATGAACCCACCGACCGCCTCGGCCACGAGCAGGCCGACGTTGATCCACAACGCCCACCACATCCGCCGCCGGCTGTCCGCGCGGCGGGCGTCGAGGGCGTGGCTGTGGCTATGACCGTGTCCGGGCCCGTGCACGCAACCGAGGATACGGATGACGACGGGACGAAAATACCCCTATATGTAGGGAAATCGTCCCGTCGGCGGCTAGAGCTCAGGCGGGCACCGGTTCTTTCGCCGCCTCGGCGGCGACTTCGGCGGCGTAGCCGAGGCGCTCGGCGTACTCGCGCGCCTGCATCCGCGAGATGACCATGCGCTGGATCTCGGCCGTGCCCTCGAACAGCTGGTAGATCTTGGCGTCGCGGAACCACTTCTCCAGCGGGCACTCGGTGCTCTGCGCGTAGGGGCCGACCAGGTCCATCAGCGTCGTCGTCGCCCACATCGTCACGTCGCCGGCCTTCAGCTTCGACATCGAGCCCTGGCCGCCGGTCATCGGCTTCCCGTTGCGTCCCATCCAGGCGGCGCGCTGGACGAGCAGCCGGGCGGCCTCGATCTCGGTGGCGACGTCGGCGAGCGTCTGCTGGATCCGCTGCGCCTGCAGCATCGGCACGCCTTCGTACGACTGCCCGTCGAGGTACTCGAGGGTCCACTCGTAGGCCGCCTGGGCGATACCCAGCGCCGAGGCACCGACCAGCGGTCGGGTCACCTCGAAGGTCGCCAGCGCGTCGGCACCGCGCGATTTCTTCCCTTCGCGGCCCCGCTGCAGCTTCTTCTCCAGCTTCTCCTCGCCGCCGAGCAGGCAGTCGCCGGGGACGCGACAGTCCTCGAGGACGACCTCGGCGGTGTGGGAGGCCCGGATCCCGAGCTTCGACTCCTTTTTGCCCTGCGAGAGGCCCGGCGTGTCCTTGGGAACGATGAACGAGGCCTGGCCGCGGGTGCCCAGCGCCGGGTCGACGGTGGCGACGACGACGTGGACGTCGGCGATGCCGCCGTTGGTGATGAAGACCTTGGTCCCGTTGAGAACCCACTCGTCGCCGTCGCGCCTGGCGGTCGTCTTCAGGCTCTTGACGTCGGAGCCGGCCTGCGGCTCGGTGACGGCATAGGCGCCGAGTTTGATCTCGTCCGCGGTCCCGAAGCACTCGGGGACCCATCGCATGATCTGCTCGGGGGTGCCGGAGGAGGCGATGCCCGCCGCGGCGAGGCCGGAGCCGGAGATCGCCAGCGCGGTGCCGGCGCAGCCCCAGTGGAACTCTTCGGCGGAGATCACCTGGAACTGCCCCTCGGGATCGGCGGCGGAGCGCTGGATCGAGTCGAGCGTGCCGAAGCCCTGCTTCCGCGCCTCTTTGATCACCTCCCAGGGGATGCTCTCCTCTTCGTCGTGTTCGCGCGCCGCGGGCCGGATCACCTCGCGGGCGAACTTCCGGCACCGCTCCTTGAAGTCTTTCTGCTCGTCGTTGAGTGCAAAGTCCATCTCGAGTCCTCTCCCTCGGGCCTTCCGCTACCGATTGACTGGTCAGTCAGCCAGTCCACCCGGGACTCTACTCCTCCCGGCGAGAAGCGCTCAGCTACGTTTCGACCGTGATCCCGAAGCGGCCGATCAACGCCGACGTCCCCGGGGCGGAGGCGAACGAGGCAGGGGCGTCGACGCAGGAGACCCCGAAGCCGGAGAAGGAGCGACCACCAAAGAAGTCGCAGAAGGAGTCGCCCCCATCGCGACCGCCGACGAAGCTGCTGGCGGCGCTCGTCACCCTGGCGGTCGCCTTCATCGTCGCCGCGATCGTCTTCGGCACCGGCGGCGAGGACTCCGGCACGAGCGGGACGCCGGCGCCCGCCCCGGCCCCGGCCCCGGCCGAAAGCAGACCGGAGGAGGGCGCCCCCGACCAGACCGCGGAAGCGCTCGGGTATCCCGGTTTCGCGACCAACAACACGACCCGGATCGGCGGCTCCGATCCCACCGCCAACGCTGCCGGCGCCGCCCTCGCCGCCTTCCCTTCGACCACCCCGCAGCAGCGGCCCGCCGCCGTCACCATCGTCGGCGAAGAAGACTGGGCCGGGGCGATCGCCGCCGCGGTCCTGACGGCCGCGCCGGTGCGGGCGCCGATCCTCTTCTCGGGACCCGACGAAATGCCGGAGGTGAGCGAGGAAGCGTTGGAGGCGCTCGACCCGCAGGGGAGCGCCGACACCGGCGAGGCCTCACTCTTCGCGGTCGGCACCGTCGCCTATCCCGGCCAGGCGGCGCCGGTCGATTCCGGCGACCCCGCCGCGACCGCGGCGCAGATCTTCAACCTGCGCGAACGACTCGCGGGCGCTCCCCCGCAGCACATCGTCCTCGCCTCCGGCACCAACCCCGACTTTGCGATGCCCGCCGCCGCCTGGGCGGCGCGCTCCGGCGACCCGATCCTCTACGCCGAGGGGAAGCTGCCGCAGGCGACCGCGGCGGCGCTGAAAGCACACCCGCAGGTACCGGTCTACGTGCTCGGCCCCTCCTCGGCGATCTCCTCCGAGGTGGTGCGCGAAGTCGCCAGGATCTCCAAGCGCGTGAAGCGCGTCTCGGGCGAGAACCCGGTCGCCAACGCCATCGCCTTCGCCCGCTACCGCGACGGCAACTTCGGCTGGAACATCAACGACCCCGGCCACGGCTTCGTCCTCGCCCGCAGCGGTTCGCCCGCCGACGCCGCCGCCGCGGCGCCGCTCTCGGCCTCCGGCACCTGGGGGCCACTGCTGCTCACCGACGACGCCGCGGCGCTGCCGCAGGAGGTCCGCAGCTACCTTCTCGACGTCAAGCCCGGTTACACGACCGACCCGACCCGCGCCTTCTACAACCACCTCTGGGTGATCGGCGACGCGGACGCGATCGGGCTCGAGCAGCAGGCGGAAGTGAACGAGCTGGCCGAACTTGCGAAGATCGGCGGCGGAGAATGAGCGAGTCGGAGAACCCCCAGCTGCTCGGCGGCACCAAGGAGATCACGGTCGAGGACATCCGCGCCCTCGCCGGCCCGGTCACCCCCCACTTCGCGCTCCAGGTCCGCAATCGCATCCGCCGCCTGATCGAGCCGCTGCCGACCGGTCACCCCGCACGGGTGGAAGGCGAGCGGCAGATCGCCCGCCTCGAAGGGCTCGCCCAGCACAGCGGCGAGCCGCGTGAGGGGCTCGGGATCTCGCATTGAAGTACCTCGCGCCCGGCGTCTGGCGGCTGAAGGAGATCCCGGCGCCGACGATCAACTGCTACCTGGCCGAGGCCGTCCTCATCGACGCCGGCCGCACCTGGGACCGGCGGCGGATCTTCGCCGAGCTCGAGGGCCGCGAGATCTCGATGCTGGCGCTGACCCACGTCCACCCCGACCACCAGGGGGTCGCCAAAGACGTCTGCGAGGCGCGCGGCGTCCCGCTCGCCTGCCACGCCGACGACGTCGACGCGATGGAGGGACGGCGGCCGGTGCAGGAGGCCTCCGCCAGCAACCCCGTCAACCGTCTGATCGCCTCGATCTGGCAGGGCCCGCCGTACAAGGTCGAGCGGGTGCTGGAGGAGGGCGACGAGGTCGCCGGCTTCCGCGTCGTCCACTCCCCGGGCCACTCACGCGGCCACGTCCTCTTCTTCCGTGAGAGCGACCGCGTCGTCATCTGCGGCGACGTGATCCGCAACATGAGCTACGCCACCGGGCTGCCGGGGATCAAGGAGCCGCCGCCGATCTTCACCTACGACATGGAGGAGAACCGGCGCTCGATCCGCAGGCTGGCCGAGCTGAACCCCTCGCTGATCCTCCCCGGCCACGGTCCCGCCGTGACCGACATGGGCGCCTTCGAGCGCTTCGTCTCGCAACTTCCCGGGTAACCACCGCACCGACCCGCCCTCCGGCGGGTTACCTGGTTTCGGGTACCCGGCCACAACTGCGAAGGGAGTCCAGGATGAGAACGATTACGAAAAGGCGCCCCTCGCCGGCGATGGTCGTCGCGGTGACCGCGCTGGTGGTCGCCCTCGCGGGCACCGCCTACGCGGCGCAGACGATCAACGGCGGCTCGATCAAGAAGCAGACGATCGGCGGCGGCAAGCTGAAGAAGAAGACGCTGACGGGGTTCCAGATCAACACCAACAAGCTCGGCACGGTGCCGTTCGCGAAGGTCGCGACGCACACCTTCTGGGCGGTCGTCGACAACCCGGCGAACCCGGGCAACGCAGCGCTGGCCCGCGCCAGCGGTCCCAACATCACCGCGACCGAGGGCGGCGGCGCGGTCACCGTCACCTTCCCCTTCAACGTCTCCGGCTGCGCCAACGTCGCCGGACGCAACAACGCCGGCACCTCGGTGCCGAACTCGGGCTACGCGCAGACCAACAGCTCGGCTGCCAACCCGAACGCGATCGAGGTCCGCACCCGCGGCAAAGACGGCAACAACGAGGACGCCGACTTTCACCTGATCGTCATCTGCCCCTAGGAAGCTAAGCGGCTCGCCGAGTCCGCGGAAGTGTTCTCTATTCGGACATTTACGCGTACTCGGCGAGGCGGGCGCGGCTCATGTCGACGCGCGCCCCGCGGAAGGGAACGCCCTCGGCGCGGAGCAGCGCCCGCTGGCGATCGTCCTTGGCGAGCGAGCCGTCGGCGCGGACGACGCGCCACCACGGCAGGTCCGGATCGTCGGCGTGAAAGAGCACTTCCAGCTCGCGAGTCCGCATCAACCCTTCTTCAGGACGGGTTGACGCGGACTCGCCACTCACACGCCAGGGCCGAAGGCGTCGATGATGCGGTTTTGGAACTCGCTCAGCTCCTCGGGGGAGATGAAGTAGGTGGGCGGGGTTAGGAAGAGGCCGTCGGCGCGCTCGGCGGTGGCCTCAACGCGGGCCCGGACCTTGTCGGGGGGGCCGGCGGCGCAGTAGGCCTCGACCATCTCGTCGCTGATCGCGGCGGGTACGGCGGCGAGGTCGCCGCGGCGGAAGGCCTCGCCGGCGGCGACGGCGTTGTCAGCGAAGCCGTGCAGCGCCCAGAGCGGCATGTAGGTCTTCACCGTCGCGTAGAAGGAGATCGTGCGGCGGGCCATCTCGACGGCGCGGCCCTCGTCGTCGTCGATCGCGCAGCAGACGGTGGGCAGGTAATCGAAGTCGGCGCGCTCGCGGCCGGAGCGGCGCAGGCCCTCCTCGAAGGCGGGGACGATCACCTCGTCGATCCAGCGCAGGCTCTGGATCGGGTGGCCGATCAGACCGTCGGCGACGTCGCCGGCCATCCGCCCCATCCCCGCCTGCACCGCCGCGGTGTAGATCGGCACCGCCTCGCGCGGCGCCGGGTGCGGGCGCACCCAGCCCTTGATGTCGATGTCGTAGTACTCGCCCTCGTAGCGGATCGGCTCGCCGGCGCTCGCCTGGCGCATGATCAGCCGCGTCGCCTCGATCGCCTCGCGGAGGTGCGGCGCCGGCCGACCGTAGTCGGCGTTGTGCCAGGTCTCGTTGAGGCGTTTGACCCCCGCCCCCATCCCGAGGCGGAAGCGGCCGCCGGACATCTCGTCGACGTCGAGCGCCGAAATCGCGTGGATGAAGGGGCTGCGGGTGAAGGCCCAGACGATCCCGGTGGCGACGTCGATCCGCTCGGTCTTCGCCGCCAGGTAGGTGGCCTGGGTGACGGCGCTGCGGAACAGCTCCGGCGCCCAGACGCACTCGACCCCGGCGGCCTCGGCCCGCAGCGTCTCCGCCTCGAGGTTGGCGACCGAGGTCCCGATCGCGGCGACGGAGATGCGATCGAGGGCGTTCACGCGAAGCGTCTCAGGAGCTGGCCGGGGCGGTCTCGCCGGCGAGCACGACATCGGCGACGCGTTCGCGGTGCCACCTGGCGTCGCCGAGGGAAGCGGCGTTGGCGCGGCCGCGCTTGAGGAAGAAGTGGAGGTCGTGCTCCCAGGTGAAGCCGATCCCGCCGTGGACCTGGATCGCCGCGTCCGGGACCCGCCAGCCGGCATCGGAGGCGTAGGCCTTGGCCATGGCGGCGGCCAGCGGCAGCGACTCCGGCTCGGCGTCGGCGGCCCAGGCGGCGCCGTAGACGGCCGAGCGCGAGTTCTCGGTCTCCAGCAGCATCTGCGCGCAGCGGTGGGAGACCGCCTGGTAGGCGCCGATCGGGCGGCCGAACTGCTGGCGGTCCTTGGCGTAGGCGACCGACATCTCCAGCGCCCGCTGGGCCAGCCCGGTCGACTCAGCCGCCAGCGCAACGCAGGCACGGAGGAAGACGGGGATGTATTCCTCGCCGGCGCCCGGCAGCGTCGCCTCCGGCCCCACACCCTCGAAGCGGACGGAGGAGAGGCGGCGGGTCGGGTCGATCGACTCCTCGGGGATGACGGTCACCCCGCTGGCGCCGCTCTCGACGATGTGGCGGCGGCCGTCGGAGGTGGCGACGAGGAAGAAGTCGGCGCTCGCCGCGTCCATCACCAGCGTCTTTTCACCGTTGAGGACGACGCCGTCGCCATCGCTCTCCGCCGCCATCGCGAATTTCCCGATCTCGACCGGGAGGCCCGCGTCGAACAGGGCGGGCGTTCCGCGCCGCTCACCGGCGGCCAGTGGCGCCAGCCAGCGCTCCTTCTGCTCGTCGGAGCCGCCGGCGGCGATCGCCAGACCGACGATCGTGTTGGAGAGCAGAGGCGAGGGGGCGCAGACGTAGCCCATCTCCTCGAAGAGGACCGCGAGGTCGACGATGCCGAGCCCCTGGCCGCCCCACTCCTCCGGCAGCGCCAGGCCGGCCCATCCGAGCTCAGCCATCTCCTTCCAGCCGCTCTCGTCGAAGCCGCTCCCGCTGGCGGCTATCTCGCGGATCCGCTCCGATTTGAAGCGCGCGTTGAGGAATTCGTGGGCGGTCGACCTGATCGCCTGCTGCTCGTCGGTGAGGTCGAAGTACATGCTTAAAACGCTCTCGCTTCCATCACAACGCTCCCGCTGCCATAACCGCCCTAGCGCAGCCGCGGCAGGCCCAGGACCCGCTCGGCGATGATGTTTTTGAGGATGTCGGTGGTCCCTCCCTCGATCGAGTTGGCGCGGGAGCGGAGGAAGCTGTACTGCCAGGCGCCGCCGGCGACCGCATGGTCGGAACCGCGCGCCAGCATCGAGTAGGCGCCCTCGATCTCAAGCGCCAGCTCGGTCAGGTCCTGGTTGATGTCGGCCCACTGCCACTTGCCGAGCGATCCCTCCGGTCCGGGGATGCCCGACTGCATCGTCTTGGTCAGGCCGCGGTAGGCATTCAACCGCATCGTCTCCACCTCGATGTGGAGCTGGGCGATGCGCTGGCGGAAGTAGGGGTCGTCGGCCGCGGTACCGCCGCCTGCGGGCGATTCCCTCGCCAGCTTCGAGAGCCGGCCGAGGCTGTTCTGGATCTGCGAGATCGCCCCGAAGGCGAGCCCGGCGCGCTCGTTCATCAACGTCGTGATCGCCACCGCCCAGCCGTTGCCGACGCCGCCGACGACGTTCTCGTCGGGGGCCCGCGCCTCCTCGAAGAAGACCTCGTTGAACTCACCCTCGCCGGTGATCTGGACCAGGGGCCGGGTCTGCACCCCCTCCTGCTCCATATCCATCAGGAAGTAGGTCAGCCCCTGGTGCTTGGGGGCGTCGGGGTCGGTGCGGGCGACGAGCATGCACCATTTCGCGTACTGGGCGAAGGTGGTCCAGACCTTCTGGCCGGTGACCACCCATTCGTCGCCGTCCTTCACCGCGCGCGTCTTCAGCGAGGCGAGATCGGAGCCGGACTCGGGCTCGGAGAAGCCCTGGCACCAGATCTCCTCGCCGGTCAGAATCGGCTCCAGGTAGCGCTGCTTCTGCGCGTCGGTGCCGTGGGCGATCACCACCGGGCCGCCCATCGCCAGGCCGAGAACGTTCGCCGGGCTCGGCGCTTCCTGCCGCGTCGCCTCGGCCGCGAAGATCGCCTGCTCGATCATCGTCGCGCCGCGGCCGCCGAACTCCTTCGGCCAGGAGATCCCGGCCCAGCCGGCC
>JBIOVP010000060.1:0-7254 GCA_044867815.1 Solirubrobacterales bacterium
TCGATTCGAGGCGTTCAAGGACGCGCTCGCCGATGACTTCAATACGCCGCGGGCTCTCGCTGAGGTATTTGAGCTGGTCGGCGAAGCGAATCGTGGAGAGGTGGACAAGGGTGAGGCTGCTTCTGCCGTCGCGGAGATGCTCGAGCTTGTCGGGCTCAGCACCCTTACTCAGCCAGATAAGGGTGCTGAGAGCGATGAGCGGGCGTTGGAGTTGATGGAGGAGCGCGAGCGGGCTCGGGCTGAGAGGGACTTTGCTCGGGCTGATGAGCTTCGGGATCAGCTTGCTGAGCTGGGATGGACGGTGCGGGATTCGGCCGACGGCCCCCAGCTTGTTCCCGAGGGCTGATGGCGAATCAGGTGATCTACGGGCGACGGCCGGTCGCCGAGGCGGAGCGGGGGAGGAGGCGGGTTCATCGGGTCTGGCGGTCGCCGGAGACTTCGGGGGAGGAGCTGGAGCGGCTGGGTGGGTCGCCCGACCACCAGGGGGTGGTGGCCGAGGTCGATCCGTATCCGTATGGGGATCCGGTAGGGATGCTGAAGCGGGAGGGGTCGCTGCTGGTCGCGCTCGACCAGGTCCAGGATCCGCGCAACCTCGGGGCCGTCTGCCGGTCGGCTGAGTTCGCCGGCGCGACGGGGGTGGTGATCCCGGAGCGGCGGTCTGCGGCTGTCACGCCTGTTGTCTGCAAGACCTCGGCAGGGGCCGTCGAGCACATCGAGGTCGCCCACGTCCGCAACCTCGCGGACTGGCTGGCCGAAGCCAAGCAGTCCGGATTCTGGATCTGGGGGGCCGACGCGGAGGCCGAGCAGGCGCCCTGGGGCGTCGACCTCACCGGGTCGACCGTGATCGTTCTCGGTGGGGAGGGGAAGGGGCTGCGGCCCCGGGTCGCCTCTGCCTGTGATGGCCTCGTCGCTCTGCCGCAGCGGGGGAAAGTGGAGTCGCTTAACGTCTCCGCGGCTGCCACGGCACTCCTTTTCGAGGCCCTCCGCCAGCGCGGATAAACCACGCAAATGCAACGGCGGTTGCAAAAAGTCGCAATTTGGGGTTGACAGAACTCTGCGCTTAGGTAAAGCTACCGCCGCAATAAGGGTGAACCTCAGGTTGAGGTGAGCCTCGGTGAATAGGGCGCCTCTGGGGAGGTAAGCGGCGCCACGACCCTTCAGCAAGGAGAAGGATCTGTGGCTCTATCGACGCCTACGCAGGAAATGCCGCTGCCGGTTGCCCAGAGCATCGGTCGCACCCCCAGTACTAACCCTCAAGTTGAGCTTGATGATCACTACCTCGTCGCCCTTGCCAAGGAGGGGCGAGCTGACGCCTACGACGCGATCGTCCGTCGCTATCGCGGCTTCGTCCGTCTCAAGGCCTCGTCCTACTTCCTTCTTGGCGGCGAGTCCGACGATCTAATTCAAGAGGGCCTGGTCGGCCTCTACAAGGCGATCCGGGACTACCGGACCGACCGCGAGTCGAGCTTCCGCAACTTTGCCGAGCTCTGCATCACCCGTCAGATCATCACCGCGGTGAAGACGGCGACCCGCAACAAGCACACGCCGCTCAACCAGTACGTCTCCTTCAGCCAGACTCCAGCCGCGGCAGGGGACTCGGAAACCACCCTCGACGAGATCCTCCCCGGTCCCAGCGTTCACGACCCGGTCAACCAGGTGATCGCGACCGAAGAGCTGGCGAGCCTCGTTTCCTGTCTCTCCGGTGTCTCCGGCGTCCTCTCGGAACTGGAGAGCCGGGTGCTCTCGCTCTACCTCGACGGCCACTCCTACGAGTCGATCGCCGAGCGGCTGGAGTGCGACACCAAGACGGTGGACAACGCCCTGCAGCGGGTGAAGCGCAAGGTAGGGACCCACCTCGCTTCGCGCGAGGTCGCCGCTTAGGCCGGGGGAAGGTCGGCGAGGACGTACTCCAACAGCTCGCGACCGTGGTCCGAGGCGACGGCAACGTCGTCGGCCTTGACTCGGACCCGGTGTAGCGACTGCATCCGGAGTACGTCGCCGTCGGTCTTGTTGTTGGGGAAGACTCCGGCGTAGGAGACGCCGAGCCGCTCCAGGTGGTCGGCCAGCAGCGCCGTCGCCGGGTTCTCCAGCGGCAGGTCGACGTAGACGGCGTCGAGGTTGTCGTGGTGGAAGAGGTGATGCCGCTCAGCGGCGATCGTCTGCTCCAGGTCGGCCCCTGGTTCGAGCACGGTGAGGAGCGCCAGGTTGTGGTCGCGATCGATCTCGGCGTGGAGGCGGGTTTGTTCGGGTAGCTCCGCCTCCGCGGGCGGATCGGCAACCGTCCCCCGCAGCTCGCACAACTCGATCGTCTGCTCGACGATCGCCCGGTGGCGCTCCGGCGCGTAGACCCGGCGCTCGTGCCCGTCGTTCAGCTTCGTGTAGAAGAGCGCCGCCGACTGCCGGCCTCTCCGCCCGCCCGCGGCGTCGTTGGTGACCGCGGCGGGAATCCAGCCGAGCAGGAAGCCGGTCTCGTGCGCCCCCAGCTCGATGTTCGCCTTCTGGCTGTAGGGGTGGGCGGCGGTCGCCTCGCTGTACATCCCGGCCAGTCCGCGCTCCCGCGCCCAGTCCATCAGGTAACGCTTGGTGCGGGTGAAGAGGTGTTGCCCGCGGGCCGCCGGCAGCGTTACCGCCTGCCCCGAGTGGGCGACCGCGTCGCCGGCCGCGGCCAGGCTCATGCCGATGTGGCAAAGCATCTCACCTGCGGGGGTTTCCGCGACGCAGGCGACGTAGGTGCCGGCGCCGATCCGGGCGCTCACCTCGTCCGGGTCGTAGACCCACCGGACGTCATAAGTTTGACCATAGGCGGCCTCGATCGCGCCCGTCAGCACGGTACCCTCGTCTGGCCCCAAGAACCTGAACGTCACGTCCATTCCGGACATCATTAGCCACCACGCCCGCCTAGCTCAACCTGGGAGAGCACCTCATTTGTAATGAGGAGGTTGCCGGTTCGATTCCGGCGGCGGGCTTTTTTCTGCCCCTTACACACGGGTTCTTCTTTCCTCCCGCCGCAACTTTCTCTTTAGCTGCCGTTTACGCAAACGGCGCTAAGCGCTGAAGGCAAGGGAAGTCAACCAAGGAGGCATCGAAGATGCGGCAGCAGCATGTGGTTCGAGAAGGAGGGCGAGGTCGGTCGCGCCGCCTGGCGATCGCGGTCGTCTGCGCGGTAAGCGCCTGGGCGTTGATGGCGACCGCGGCGCAGGCGTCGGTGATCAGCATCGGCAGCGTCCTGCCCGACGGCTGGGCCTCGAAGAAATTCGACCGGGTGGAAACCGTCTTCAACACGGCTCTCCCGGAGCCGGGGGCGACCCTCTCCTCGCCGGTCAACGGCGCGATCGTGCGCTGGCGCATCCAGGGTGCGGTCGGCGGCCCGTTCTACCTGCGGGTTCTCCATCCCGACGGCAAAGGTGCCTATGAAGCGACGGGCAAGAGCGCCCCGGCGACGCCCGCCGGGACCGGCCTGCAGACCTTCGAGACGAACCTGAAGATCCAGGCCGGGGACGTGATCGGGGTCGACCCGAGCAACGACACCGACGAAATCGGCGTCAAGGCGGAATCCGGCGCCAGCTACGCGTCGATTTTCCCCACGCCTTTCAACGGCACGATCGCACCGCCGAGCAAAACCTTCTCCGGTGAAGAGGTCGAGCTCAGCGCCGAAGTCCAGCCCGCGCCGGAAGTGACGACGGTTTCGCCGCCGTTCGGCCCGGTCACCGGTGCCACCCTGGTGACGATCACCGGCAAGAACTTCAACGGCGCCAGCGCCGTCAGGTTCGGCTCCACCCCGGCGGCCAGCTTCACCGTCGACTCCGACACCGAGATCACCGCCACCGCGCCGAAAAGCGTGCGGCCTGGCAAAGTCGACGTGACGGTGACGACGTTCGCCGGCGACAACCCGAACACGCGGTTCGACGACTACGTCTACCGCGCCTGCGTCGTCCCGGCGCTCAAGAACAAGACGCTGAAGAAGGCGAAAACGCTGCTGCGCCGCCGCGGCTGCAAGCTCGGCCACGTGAAGAAAGTCGAGGCGCCAAAGCCGAGCAAGGTCGGCAAGGTGCTGAAGCAGGCTCCGAAGCCGGGCAAGATCCTGGCCCCGGGCGCGCGCGTCCGCATCACGCTGGGCAAGTAGCGACGGCGAAAGGCGGAGCCGGGGGTCTGCATGGCCCCCGGCTCGGCGACCTCCGGTCCAGGGGTCGACTCGCCTGCCGGCCGGGTGTAGGGTCGGCATGGGCAGGGACCCAGCGACGGAAGGGAGTCCATATGGGCGCGGAAGTCAAGAACTTCGACTCACCCGACGAGACCCGTGAGTTCGAGGGCAAGGGCAGTGCGAAAGTGGTGCAGCTGGCGGGGCATCCCGTCGGGTACGGCACCTTCGAGCCCGGCTGGAGGTGGTCGGAGAACGTGAAGCCGATCGCCGGCACCGACTCCTGCCAGGTCGCCCACTTCGGCTACGTCCTCTCCGGCGGCATGCGCATCTACATGGACGACGGCCAGGAGGTGGAGATCACCGCGGGCGACGTGGTCGCGATCCCACCCGGTCATGACGCCGAGGTGACGGGACCGGAGCCCTGCGTGATGGTCGACTTCGGCGAGATCGGCGACTACGCGAAACGCTGAACCGCCGCCGCTCGGCGACGGGTTAGGAGGCGGGATCGCCGCCGAGGAGCCTGGCCTTCTCGGCGGCGAACTCCTCCTCGGTGAGGACGCCTTTCTCGCGCAGCGTCCCCAGTCGTTCCAGGCGCTCGAGATGCGCGTCCTCGGCGCTGACGGGCATCGCCGCCGTCGGTGCCTCGTCGCTCGGCTGCTCGCCTTTGCCGCTGGGCCGCCGCACCTCTGGCAGGCGCAACTTCGAGGCCTGCTCGCCGACCCGCTCGGGGATGTTCGCATCCTTGACCGCGCCGACGACTTTGTCGCGGGTGCCACCGAAGGTCTCGTCGTAGGTCGCCTCCGGGAACTCCTCCTCGGTCTGCTTGCGCAGCTCGTGGATCCCGGCGGCCGCCATCGCGGCGACGAGCAGGGTGGTGATGAAGGCGCGCAGGCCGTGGGTCGGTCCGGAGAGAAAGTAAAGGCTGACGAGGATCGCGAGGCCGGCGTAGAGGTAGCCGGGATGGAGGCGCAGGGTCGGTGCCAGGTAGCGGCGGGTGGCGCGGGCGCCGCTGGTCGGCGAGGCGAGCCAGCCGGCGGCGAGGAAGAGGACGCCGACGACGATCACCGTCGTCGCGATGCTGGTCATCAGCGAGGTGCCGATCGACCAGGCCGCTTCGCCGGCCGGCTTCACGCTCTCGTCGGTGACCAGCTGGTCGATGACGATGCCGCCGGCGATGTGGCGGACGACGACGACGGCGAAGCCGGCGGCGATCAGGCCGATGCCGCTGAGCAGGACGGTGACCCAGCGTTCGGGGCGGGAGAGGTAGATGGCGAGGCCGAAGGCGAGGAAGGTGAGGATCGAGAGCAGCAGCGCCAGACCCTTGATTGCGACCGCGATGTCCTGCGCCGTCTTCAGCTCGTCTGACTTGAGAATCTCGATCTGGGCGGCGTCCGGCGGCAGTTTTTCGGCCAGGTCTTCGCCGATCCCGACCTGCTCGGCGAGGTTGGTGAGGAGGCTGCCGAGGTTGAGCTTGACGTTCCCTTCTTCGGTTTCGACCGCTTCCTTCTTGTTTTCGAGGACGGCGAGGAGCTGTTCGTGCGTGGTTCGGTTCGCCTCTTCCCAGAGGTCCTGGGCGGTCGAGGTTTCAAGCGCCTTTTCGGCGCCCTGGCCGGCGACCTGGCGCAGGCCGCCGGCCGCGGGCCCGGCCAGGTCCTTGGTGTCGCCGGGGAGGATTTCCTCGAGTTCTTTGCGGACGTCGACGTTTTCGTAGAGCTGGTCGACCAGGTAGTCCGCGAGGGTGGAGCGGATCGTCTCGTTTTGGAGCAGGCGGCCGCTGGTGTCGACCCAGTCGTCGGTGTTGAGCGCCTGGCGCTCGGTCCAGATCGCGAAGACGCTGAGGAAGGCGAGGATGGAGCCGAGGATCACGAGCCCTCTGACCAGGCGACGGCGTCCGCGAGTCATGCCCGGATGCTATACGTGACTCATGAAGCTAGAGGGAATTCATCACATCACCGCGATCACGGAGAACGCTCAGAGCAACGTCGACTTCTACGCCGGCGTGATGGGGCTGCGGCTGGTCAAGAAAACCGTCAACCAGGACAACCCGACCGTCTACCACCTCTTTTTCGCCGACGAGGCGGGGGATGCGGGCTCCGACCTGACCTTCTTCGAGTACCCGGGGGCGCCGCTCGGGCGGGCCGGCGCCGGCATGGCGTACCGGGTCGTCTGGCGCGTCGGCTCAACTGACGCGCTCGATTTCTGGGCGGAGCGGTTGCGTGCCAACGAGACCGAGTCCGAGCGCGACGGCGACAGCCTCGTCTTTTCCGATCCCGAGGGGCTGGAGCACGAGCTGACCGTGGTGGAGGTCCCCGACCAGCCGCTGATCGCCGACCACCCGGAAGTGCCGAAGGAGATGGCACTGCAGGGATTCCACGCGGTGCGGGCCTACGCCGCTTCGCCTGAGGCTTCGAGCGGACTGCTGGAGGCACTCGAGTTCGAGCGCGTCGAGGGCGGTTGGGAAGCACGGGGCGAGCAGCGCGGCGGCTTCTACCTCTACGACGAGGCGCCGGGCGAGCGCGGCCTGCAGGGCGCCGGCAGCGTCCACCACGTGGCCTGGGCGTCGACCCCGGAGGAGCTGCTCGACTGGCGCGAGAAAGCCGTCGCCGGCGGCGCCCAGCCGACGCCCGAGATCGACCGCTTCTACTTCCGCTCGATCTACTTCCGCGAGCCCAGCGGCGTTCTCTTCGAGATCGCCACCCTGGGGCCGGGCTTCACCGTCGACGAGCCGGTCGAGCATCTCGGCGAGAAGCTCTCGCTGCCGCCCGCCTTCGAGCACCTGCGCGACGAGGTCGAACCGAAACTCCGCCCGGTCGAAAACCCGCGCCTCAAAGCCCAGGGTTGATTTGAACGGGGACTTCGTCTGGCGCGACGCCGGGCGGGCGGTGGTCTTCCGGCGGGGCGGGGTCGCGGGGGCGGTCGAGGTCCTGCGGGAAAGCGGGGTCGAAGAGTTCGAGCTGCTGAGTACGGAGCGGGCGCTGGGGGAGCTGGACGGAGCTGGGGATCTGGCCGCTGCCGCGAGGGGGGTGCACGAGGTGGGGCATGGACAGGTACCGGCCGCCGCGGCGCTGCTGTTGGACGCACTCTCGCCCCCTTACCTGCTTAGTGAGGGGGCG
>JBIOVP010000061.1:0-6402 GCA_044867815.1 Solirubrobacterales bacterium
GGTCGGCGATGTGGAGGTCGAGGTCTGCCCCGCGCAGCGCCGCCAGGCCCTCCTCCTCCCCGGCTTCGTCGCCGACGGCGGTCACCAGGGTCAGCTCGTGGGCACGGCTGAGGCCGACGACCTCGGCCTGGAGGAGGACCGGGATCGCCCCGCCGCCCTCGAGCCGGGGCACCATCGGGGCGACCAGGAGGACCTTCATCCAGCCAGGGCCGGTCCCGTGCGCGATCCGGCGGCGATCACATCTCGGTAGGTCTGCTCGAAGCGGGGCAGGATCGAGGGCGCGGTGAAGTTGTCGGCGCGGACGGCCGCTTCGCGGGCGAACGCCTCGCGCCGCTCCGGGTCCTCGATCATCTCCTTCATCGCCTCCGCCAGGGCGGGGGCGTCGCCCTGCGGGACGAGGATCCCGGCGGAGTCGCCGACGATGTCGACGTGGCCGCCGAGCTGGGTGCCGACCACCGGCCGCCCCCGGTTCATCGCCTCCGCCACGGTCGCCCCGAACGGCTCCGGCAGCAGCGAGGGCATGACCCCGAACAGCGCCCGGTCCCAGGCCGCCATCACCGCGGCGTGCGGGACGTCGGTGCAGATCACCGCCTCGGCGGGGAAGTGCTCGGGAGAGTCGCGCTCGTAGGTGCCCATCAAAACCAGCGGCGGCGGCGACTCCAGCTGCGCGTAGGCGTCGAAGAGCGTCTCCAGCCCCTTGATCCTGCGGAAGGCACCGACGAAGAGGATGAACGGCTCCCGCGGCAGGCGCTCCAGCACCGCGGCGACCTCCGGGTCCTCGCGGTCGACGGCGTCGGCCGGGCTGATGTTCTGGAAACTCGGGATCGTCACCCGCAGGACCCCCTCGGGCACCCCCTTGCCGCCGAACAGGTAGTGGCTGGTGACGTCCTGGACGTAGGTGCTGACGCTGTGCAGGCCGGTGATCCTGCGGGCAACGATCGGCCGGCTCGCGTAGACGCCGGCGGTGGCGACCCAGCCCTTCGGCCCGCCGTAGTAGTCGTGGGCGCAGGCGGTGCACTTCAGCGGGGCCGGCCCGGAGCAGGGTTCCACCCCCTTGCGCAGCAGGGTCCGGGTCGCGCAGAAGTAGCCGTAGTCGCGGGCGGAGACCAGCAGCGGGATCCGCCGCCGGCCGATCGCCACCGCTGCCGAGAAGGTGATCCAGCCGTAGGCGTGGACCAGGTCCGGCTTGAACTCGCTGATCGCGCGGCGGATGCCGCGGACCGTGACCGGGTCGGGGAACGGCGGCTGGTGCCGCTGCTGGTCGCCGCGGACGAGGGCGGGGATCGCGGTGCGCAGCTGGCGCACCCGGTAGACGTCGACCTCCCCTTCCCGCTCCAACTCCGGCTGTCCCCCGTGCCAACCGGTGGCGACGGCGACCTGGTGGCCGCGCTCGGTCATTCCCTGTGCGAGCAGTTGCGCCTGCCGGTGGGCGCCGCCGATGAAGGGCGGGTAGTAGTCGCTGGCGAGCAGGACCTTCATGCGCCCGCCGCCTCCGCCCCCCCGGCCTCGTCGGCGCCTCGCTGCAGCCGTCCGAGGAGGCCGTTCAGGCGCCGCCTCCGCTCGGGGAATAGGAAGAGCTCGGCCAGCGGGCGGGCGGGGGCGCGCGGCACCGCGGCCATCGTCGTGAACCAGGCGAGGAAGAGCGTTTTCATCGACCAGGAGACATCGGACCGTCGCTTTATCGCCCGGGCGGCGTCGGCGATCAGGCCGGCGCGCCCGTCGGAGGAGAGCGGGTGCTGCTGCGGGTCCAGCCTAAGCGAAATCAGCCGGTTGGCCAGATCGGCGACGGAGAGAATGCGCGAGGGCCGCGGCAGCCCCTCTTCGTCGGCGAGCCGTTCCAGCCCCCGCGTCGTCGCGGCGGCGAAGCGGATGCTTTCGCGCACGTGGTCGAGGTCCAGTCGCGAGCGGTTCAGCTCGTAGCCGTTGCCGCCGTGGACGCGGTAGTCGGCGCAGACCCGGTCGATACAGGCGGCCCGGCCGAGCAGGGCGGTGAGATGGACCAGGTACCAGTCGGCGCCGCAGCGCGGGAAGTCGGCGACCGGGATCGGCAGGATCCGGGCCACCGCCTCGGCGCCGAAAGCCGTCCCTCCCCCCGGCAGCCACGGCAGGTCGAAGGGGTGCGCCAGCTCGGCCGCGGTCACGTCCCCCCGGGGGGGATGGAGGTGCGGCACCGGCTTCGTCTCGCCGGTGGGGCGGCCGGCGGCGTCGACCACTTCCATCTGGAACTGGACCTTGGCGAGGCCGGGATCGGCGGCAAAGGCGGCGGCGACGGCGGCGGCGGCATCGGGACGGAGGCGGTCGTCGGCATCGAGCAGGACCAGCACGTCGCCGCGGCTGCGCTCGAAGCCGGCGTTCAGCGCCGCGGCCTGCCCACCGCGCTCCTGCAGGACCACCTCCACCCGGTCCGAGAATTCCTCCAGGATCGCCCGCGAGTCGTCGGTGGAGCCGTCGTCGACGGCGATCACGCGCACCGCTGGATAACTCTGGGCGCAGGCGCTCTCCAGTGCCTCGGCGAGGAAGCGGCCGTAGTTGTGGTTGGTGACCACGACATCGACGGCAAGCTGGTCCGCGGCGGGGCTCATCGCCCTTCGTCCGGCAGCCAGTTGGTGACCCGGCGGTAGACCCGCTGCGGCTTCTGGTCGCGGTAGAGCGATGCGGTCACCCGGCGGCCGGCGAGGTTGGGATCCAGCTCGACCGTGAACTGGCGCTCCTCTCCGGGCTCGAGCCTGAACCGCCTGGTCACACCCGAGTCGCGCTCGGTCCGCACGAAGAGGCGGTAGGAAGTCGGCTCCTGCTCGTTGCTGCTGACCCCGACCCGGGCGCTGCCGTGGTCTTTCGCCGGCAGCAGCCAGAGGGCGGTGAAGCCGTCGGCGTTGGAGGCGGTCACCGGGATCTGCGCGAGGACGAGGGCCGCCACGGCGGCAAGGCCGCCGACCGCGTAGAGGGCAGCGTCGAGCGGCGCCAGGTCCAGGCGTCGGCGCGAACGTTGGCGCGAGCGGGAGGATTTCCCCGTCGGTCGGCGCCGGATCGCCGCCAGCCGGGCGGCCGCGATTACGACAGCCACGAGCAGGATCCCCCAGCTGAGCGAGCGGATCCCGCCCGGCATGTAGTTGAGCAGGAAGCTGCCCAGCACCAGCATCGCGAAGCTGAGGGCGAGGGTGAGCAGCGCCATCGGCGGCGCATCGGGGCGGCTGCGGCCAAAGATTGCCGCGGTGACCGCGTAGCCCGGGAGGAAGAGCGTCAGCGGGATCGCCGCGATCAGGGCGATCGAGGGCAGCGGCGAGAGAAGCGCGACCAGGGCACAGACCACGGCGCCCGCGGATACCAGCTCAAGGTCGCGGTGCCCTCTCACGGCCGGTCCTCGAGGTCGAAGAGGGAGATCCGGCCGCTGTTGTAGAGGCGGCCGACGGGGACCCGCGTCCACTTTCGGACGACCTGCCTTCCATAGAGCTCGACGTTGCCGTCGACGGTGAAGTAGATGCCCCGGACGGAGTCGGGGGCGATTTCGCGGCGATCGGAGATCAGGTAGCGGTAGTTTTCGTCTTCGAGCTGGGGCAACTGCCAGTCTTCGAGCTCGCTGCTGGCGAGGATGTCGGCGATGTCGGGATTGGTGCCGCCGTACGCTTCCCGCCCGGTCGGGGTCAGGATCAGCCGCGCATCCGCTTCCGGCGCGGCGATTTTGCCCTCCGGCAGGTGCTCGGAGACCCAATGGGAGGCCGCCAGGGGCTCGGAGACGATTTCGTCACCGTGTGCCTCGGCGCGAATCGGCTGCGCCAGCTGCTGGTCCCAGGGCCAACCCGAGATCGCCCCGCCGACCATCGCCAGGGCAAGCGCTGCGGCGAGCCCCGCTCTGACCAGCCGGCCAGATGAGCCGAACACCTGCAGGGCGCCGATGGCGACCACGAAGGCGAGGCCGATGAAGAGGAACTCGCCGGCGCGATTGCCGGTCTCCCAGGCGGCCGGCGCGAAGCGCAGCAGCAGGGTGAAGAAGAAGCCGACGGCGGCGAGCGCGAAGAGCAGCGCGAACGGCCGCCTGCGGAAATGGCGCCAGACAGCCAGCAACCCGAACCCTGCCCCTGCGGCGAGCACCATCACCCCGAGCAGGGAGATCAGGCGGGCGAGGACCGGCGTCACCGGCGCGGTCGAGGCGGGCGACTCGAAGAGCTTCCTGGCGCCGCCGCCGGAGGCCGTCTCGAAGCTGCCCTTGACGGCGTCGGTCAGCACCGGCCCGAGGTAGTCGACGGTCGAGTGGGCGGCCGCGAACAGCCAGACCAGCGCCAGGGCGAGCGTGAAGGCGGCGAAGGGCCAGGGGTTTGCCCGCGGCACCCCGAGCACGCGATAGAGGATCGCCAGTGCCCCGAAGAGGATCACCAGCGCATAGGAGGTGAGGTGGTGGGTGGGAACGATCGCCGCGATCAGGATCCCGATCGCCACCGTCCAGGACCCGGTTCGGGTGGCGCCGCCCGCCTCGCGCTCGACGAAGGCGGCGAGGACCACGACCAGCAGCGGCAGGGACAGCGACTCGTAGGAGAACTGGGCGTTGAAGAAGAGGAAGTTGGGGGTCGCGGTGTAGACGGCGACGGCGAGCCCGGCCAGCCGCGCCGAACCGCTGATCCGCCCGAAGAGGAGGAAGAGGGCGATCACCAGGGTCAGCTTCGCGGCGGCGACGAGAATGGTGCCGGCGACGTAGGAGGAGGCGTCGCCGAGCAGCATCAGCGACGACGTCGCCCCCTCAAGGCCGGGATAGCGGGAGATGATCGGGATGTTCGGGTTGGACTCGAAGAGGTGATGAGCATCGACGATCTGCCCGGCGCTGTAGGCATGGACGAGCTCGTCGGGGAAGGTGAAAAGCAGCGAGTCGCGCACAGCCTTGACCCCGTACAGCGCCAGCCCGAGGAGGCAGACCTGGAAGAGCCGCTCCGCCGCCGGCGCCTCGCGCGAGGTGAGGCGGTAGAAGATCGGCAGGACGATCAGCAGTAGGCCAATCCAGTAGAACGCCGTGGTGGTGGTCTCGGTGCCGCGCGCCAGGGCGTTGGCGAGCGAGACGATCAGCAGGCCGACGCCGGCCGCGCAGAAGGTCCTGGCCGGCCAGGAGACAGCGGTCGCTCGCGCAGAGCGACGCTCGCCGCCTGCCGGTTCGGTGGTTGCTCCCGGCACGCGGCGAGTGTACGGCTAGCCTCGGCTCCATCCGCCGAAGCGGACGGGATACGGATCGGCAGTCGGCTCAGCCGAGCCGCTGTTCGAGCGCCTCGAGCTGGGCGCTGACCTCGGCCGGCAGCTTGTCGCCGAATTTCGCCAGGTGCTCCTTCACCTGCGGCAGCTGCTCCTTGACCAGGTCGAGATCGACGCTGAGCAGCTCCTTCATCGCCTCGTCGGGGATGTCGAGCCCGTCGGTGTCGATCCCGCCCTCGGCCGGCAGCAGCCCGACCGGGGTCTCGACCGCCTCGCCTTCGCCCTCGCAGCGGCGGAAGACCCACTCGAGGACGCGGCTGTTCTCGCCGAAGCCGGGCCAGAGGAACCTGCCGTCGGCGTCTTTGCGGAACCAGTTGACGTAGAAGACGCGCGGCAGCTGAGCGCCCTCGCGCTGGCCGATCTTCAGCCAGTGGGCGAAGTAGTCGCCCATGTTGTAGCCGCAGAAGGGCAGCATCGCCATCGGGTCGAAGCGGAGCTGGCCGACGGCGCCGGCGGCGGCGGCGGTCGTCTCTGAGGACATCGTCGCCCCCATGAAGACGGCGTGCTCCCAGTCGAAGGCTTCCTGGACCAGCGGCACCACGGTGGCGCGGCGGCCGCCGAAGAGGAAGGCGTCGATCGGGACGCCGGCGGGGTCCTCCCACTCCGGCGCGATCGAGGGACACTGCGAGGCGGGGGTGGTGAAGCGCGCGTTCGGGTGCGCGGCGGGCTTGTCTGACTCGGGGGTCCAGTCGTTGCCGTGCCAGTCGATCGCGTGCGCCGGCGGCTCGCCGGTCATCCCCTCCCACCAGATGTCGCCGTCGTCGGTCCTGGCGCAGTTGGTGAAGATCGTGTTCCGCTCGATCGTGTCCATCGCGTTCGGGTTCGTCTTGTGGCTGGTGTTGGGGGCCACACCGAAGAACCCGGCCTCAGGGTTGACCGCGTGGAGGCGGCCGTCCTCACCGAATTTCATCCAGGCGATGTCGTCGCCGACGGTCTCCACCTTCCAGTCGGGCAGGGTCGGGACCAGCATCGCCAGGTTGGTCTTGCCGCAGGCCGAGGGGAAGGCGCCGGTGATGTACTTCACCTTGCCCTCGGGCGAGGTGAGTTTGAGGATCAGCATGTGCTCGGCGAGCCAGCCCTCGTCGCGGGCCATCGCCGAGGCGATCCGCAGCGCGAAGCACTTCTTGCCGAGCAGGGCGTTGCCGCCGTAGCCCGAGCCGAAGGACCAGA
>JBIOVP010000062.1:0-12404 GCA_044867815.1 Solirubrobacterales bacterium
CCCCCCACGACGAAGACACCCGCGAAGAACGCCGGGTCCTTCGAGAGGTCTTGTCCTACTACCCCAGCTCGTTCACGATTGATGAGTTGATCCGCGAGCTGACGGTCTGCTCGGTCGTGGTTGCCGAGCGGGACGCGATCGAGCGGGCGGTTCGCGACCTCACCGCAGGCGGCCTCCTGCACTCGATGGGCGATCTCGTCCTGCCGACGAGGGCAGCAGTCCTCTACTACGAACTGGAGGCCCTGATCCCGTGACCAGCAAAACGACGTGCCTTCGACTTCCTACGGGCATGGCGGATGAACTCGCCGGTACGCCCGCGCCGCCCTCAAGCCCGCCGAGCGCCGCCCCGCGATGGTGATGGCCGACGAGTTCCAAGACCTCGCCGCGCTCTCGCCGGTCTTCGCCGAAGCGGTCGCGCAGAGCCGGGGCTACAAGGTCGGCTGGGTGCTGGCGCATCAGCACCTTGGACAGCTTGACCCCGACACCCGCCAGGCGGTCCTCGCCAACTGCCGGTCGCGGCTCGTCATGCAAACGACCGCCACCGATGCGTCTACCTTCGCCCGCGAGTTCGCCCCCTATCTCAAAGCGGCCGACCTTCAAGGGCTCGGACCGTGGGAGGGCTTCGCGGCAGTCTCGGTCGGCTCGGCCGTCGCGCCCCCGGCCAGCGTCCGAACCCGTCCCGCTCCCGATCCGCTCGGCTCGGCCGAGAAGGTCCGCGCCGCTTCCCGACGGCGCTACGGCAAGAGCCCCGCTGCCGTTGACGCCGCGATCAAGAAGCGCATTCAAGGTAGCCGCAGGAACACGCCGGTTGGCGAGCGACGGAGGGCCGCATGATTCGGCTCGGTCTTCATTTCGCGTCTGCGAAGAACCGCCGCATCGCAAGCCCCGCTGCCAAGCGTGGGCGGGATCGCGCAACGACTATCCCACTCCAAACGAGGAGGAATCCGTGACTCGACGCTATGCCACCAAGAAGCGGATCGCCCGCCTCGAGCGGACCCTGACGCCCAGGGAGCGGGCCATCATCGACACCCTGGATCGGCTTCGGGTTGCCACTACCGAGCAGCTTCGCCGCATCCACTTCCAAGACCTGACGCCGAGGTCCGCAGCTCGCCAGGCTCCCTCGCTCCTAGCCTCGCTCGCAGCTCGCCAGGTCGTCGTCAAGCTGGAGCGCCAGGTCGGCGGCGTCCGGGCAGGCTCCCGCGCGGCGGTGTGGTCCCTGGACACGGCGGGCCAGCGGCTCGCGTCCTCCTGCGGCCCTGCCGGCGGCATCCATCGGCGGCGACCCTGGACGCCTTCCCTCTCCTTCCTCGCGCACCGCCTCGCGGTCTCTGAGGTCTTCGTCGGCCTCGCCGAGCGCCGGTTCGCCGGGGCGGTGGAGGTCCTCGACTTTGACGCCGAGCCGCTGTGCTGGCGGCGGTTCGTCAGCGCCCACGGCGGCACCGCCTATCTCAAGCCGGACGCCTTCGCTCGGCTCGGCATCGGCAAGGTCGAACGCGCCGCCTTCGTGGAGATCGACCGGGACACGGAGTCGCGTTCGACGCTGACCGTGAAGCTCCGCGCCTATCGCCAGTATTGGGAGACCGGCCGGGAGCAGGAGCGCCGGGGATACTTCCCCCGCGTCGTCTTCGCCGTCCCGACCGAGGAGCGCAAAGCGACGTTCGCGGCGTACTCGACCGGCGAGTGGCCGATCTCGGCGCTTGAGAAAGAGCTTTACCGGCGCGGCCTCCGTTCTCGCCCTACTCGGAAACGGCCCGCTGGGAAGGTCTCGACGACGACCCTTTGGGAGACGTTGAGAAATCCCTATTACGTCGGCGTTGTCGAATTCAAGGGCGTGCAGTACGAGGGCACTCACCCGCGTTTCATCTCGCAAGAGCTATTCGACAAAGTCCAGCAAGTCCTCGACTCTCAGGAGAGGGCCGGTGATCGAACCCGGAAAAAGCATGGTCACTACCTAGTGGGCTCGGTCTACTGCGACCAATGCGGAAGGCGGCTCATGTTCACGCGCTGCACCGGCCGCAACGGCTCCAAGTTCGATTACCTCGTTTGCCCTGGGCGGCACAAGAAGGACAAAGCCTGCGATCTGCCTTACCAACCTGTTGATCGCGTCGAGGACTTCGTTGTGGGGTACTACGAGAGCCAGGTTTCAGTCGATGCGGAGCGAGTAGCGGCGCTGATGCCGAACCTCATCGAGCAGTACAAGCGAGTCGCCCAATCGCGGCAGGTTGATGTGGAGGCCATTCAGAAGATCATTGACGCGATCCGGGCGAAGCAAAAGCAGCTTGTCGAGAGCCACCTTGCGAACCCCCGCGCCATCCCGCTTGATCTGCTTGAGGTCAAGCAGGCCGACCTAGCCGAGGAACTGAAAGCGGCCGACACCCAGCTTGCGAGCGCAATGGGCGACGTTGAGACTGGTGAGCAGGGAATGCAGCGCGCCAGTCGGCTGCTTACCGCGCTCCCTTCTGCCTACCGCAACGCCAAGCCTCTATTCCGTCGCCAGATCAACCAGGCGTACTTCCTCAAGGTTTTCATCGGTCGACAGGGGGTCACGGGGGCCGTGCTGACTCCCGAATACGAAGCCGTCACGCGAGACGGCTTGGCTGCGCGGCTTCGAGAACTGGCTAATACGTCTGATCCCGAACTGGCCGATACGGCTGATCCTGATTCTGGCCCTGTTTCGACCCGGGCGGAAATAGTGGAGCTAGGCGGATTCGAACCGCCGACCTCCTGGGTGCGATCCAGGCGCTCTGCCAGCTGAGCTATAGCCCCGGGCTCTGCGGGGTGGGAAGTTGCTCCCAGTTCCTCGCAAGCGACAGGATAACCGCATAGTCTTTGAGAGCCTCTCCGGCGGAGATGGCGAGCATGAGCATCCTCGACGACGCGATACGAGAGCATCTGGAACTGAAGCGCGCCCATGGCGCGGACGAGGCTGAGCTGAAACGGCTCGAGGACGAGGCGTTCGGGCCTCCGGGGCGGCCCGACGAGCCGGATCCGCTGGCCGAGGCGCCGACCGAGTTCCTGGCCACGCCGGAGGGGGAGCTGGCGCAGACCGAGGACTCCGGCGGCCGCCGGATCAACATCGCCGACCTGCAGGAGCCGCCGCCGACCGAGGCGGCGCCCGTCCCTCCCGCCGAGGACGCCGCGCAGGCCGCGCCGCCGGCCGAGGAGGAGCCGCCGGCGCTGGAGCACGAGCTCGTCGCCGACCTGGAGGTCGCGGCTGAGCCCGAGGCCGAGGAGCCAGCCGTCGCCGAGGCGGACCCTTCGACCGAGGAGCGCCACGCGATCGCCGACCAGCCGACCGAATTCTTCGACGTCGAGGCCGAGATGGGAACCGAGGACGCGCCGCCCGCCGAGGCGCCGAGCCCCTCCGACGACGAGCTCGCCGATGCCGAGCTCACCGAGCCGCCGCTCGCCCCGGTCGAACCCGCCACCGAGATCCACGCCTCCCGCGCCGAGACGCCGGTCGAGGACGCCGCGGAAGAGGAAGAGGACGACGACTTCTGGAGCGAGCAGCGCCTCTCCGACGAGCTCGACCAAGCGCTTGAGGCGCCCCTCGCCGAGGAGGACGACGAGCCCGCCCCCGCAGCCGAGGAGGAGTCCGAGGAACCCTCCGAAGAGCACGAGCAGCCGCAGCCCCAGGCCAACTACGACCCCGACACCGGTCACGAGGACGTGCTCGAGGACACCCCCGACTTCCTCGAGGACGCCCCGGAGGACGACGAGCTCTGGTTCGAGCAGAAGCCTCCGAAGGACTTCGACTTCGACGACTAGTTGATGGAGCCAGCCGGATTCGAACCGGCGGCCTCCTGCTTGCAAAGCAGGCGCTCTGCCAACTGAGCTATGGCCCCGTCCTGCGGATTGTAGGTGTCTGGCGCTGGCCCGCTAGGGCGGGGGTGCTCCCGCCCGGCCTACTTCTTCTTCTTCTTCTTCTTCTTCTTCGCGACCGTGAACTTGACGATCTTCGTCGCCGTGTTGCCGGCGGCGTCGGTCGCGGTCATCGTCAGGCGGTAGACGCCCGCCTTCAGTTTTTTCCCGTTGGGCAGCGTCGCCTTGTTGGGACCGGGGGCGCCGGGGCCGCTGAACGGGGCGCCGACTTTCTTCCACCGCGGGCACCGTTTCCTGTTCTTGTTCTGCGGCGTCTGCTTCACGCATTTGCGACCGACCTTGCGGCCGGGCACCTTTTTCGCCAGCTTGAACTTGACGGTGGCCGCCTCGGAGAGGTTGTAGAAGACCTTGCCTCCGCGGACCGCGAGCCCCCTGATGCCGGGCGCGGTGAGGTCGCAGGGCCCCTGCGTCCCCGCCTGGGTCGAGCACTGGTCCTGGGTCTCGTCGCCGAACCCGTCGCCGTCGGCGTCGGGCTCGATCGTCGCCGCGACCAGCAGCTCCCCGGTCGGTTCGGTCGAGCCGCGGGCGCCGCTGCCGTCGACCAGCGGCGGCGAGTAGACGTAGCTGAACTTGTCGCCGCTGTCGTTGACCGTCGCCTGCACGTATTTGCCGGCGTCGATCGCCAGGTGCTGCCCTTTCTTCACCGGCACCCGGCCGGCGAACTCCTGGATCGGCGCTTCCAGCGCGTCTTCGTTCACCTGCAGCGTCACCGTCGGGCCGGTCCCGGCCGCGGTCGCCAGCGCGGTGCTGTCGTCGCCGGCGTCGCGGCTGATGTCGGCCACCCGGAAGGTCACCTGCTGCGCTTCGGTGATGATGTAGGCGCGGATCCGGAACTTGGTGATCACGCCGTCGACCGGGGCGCCGCCCGCGTAGGGGTCGCCGTTCGGATCGCTGGGGTGGATGAAGGAGACGATCGTGCAGGTGCCGTCGAATTTGCTGCACTCACCGGAGTTGGCCGGGTCGTGGTTGAGCCGGCTGCCGAAGTTCGTCGCGCCCTGGGCGAGCGCCGGCACGAGCAGCATCGCCGCGCTGATGGCGAGGACGAGGATGGTGAAGCGCCTCTTCAGGTGTGACATCGGGTCCTTTCGGTCTCTGGTGCTGCTCAGTCGCTGACGATGGTGAAGGTCGGCCCGTTCTTCTTCGCCGCGTTGCCGGCGGCGTCCCGCGCCCGGACCACGACGCGATAGGTGCCGGGCACAAGGCTCCTGCTGCCGCTGAGCCGGCCCTGGAACCCGACCCTGTTGGTCTTCGCCCTGGCGGCGAAGGAGGGCAGCTTCCCGGCCGACACATAGCGCACGCATGCCTTGCGGTCTCGGTTCGCGGCGGTCGGCTTCACGCACTTGCCACCGACCCGCCGGCCCGGCTGCGCCCGCTGGAAGATGACGGTGGAGCGGGCGGCCTCGTTGAGCCGGAAGGAGATCGTCGTCCCGATCGGCAGGCGGGCGATGCTCGCCAGCTTGCCGCCGAGCAGCCAGCGCTTGGCCGAGACCTTGAGGTTGGTGATCTTCGGCGGCACGAAGTCGTCTTCGGGGGCTACCGCTTCCTGCCCGACCTGGATCGTCACCTTGGCCGGGTTGGCGTCGGAGACCGAGTCGCTGCCGGTGTAGGTGAAGCTGTCGGTGCCTTTGAAGTCCTTGCTGGGCGTGTAGATGACCCTGCGGTCGGAGAGCCCGCTCAGCGTCCCGTGCGCTGGCGCCGTCACGACTTCGAGGAACGAATCGCCGATGGCCTCGGGATGTGGCGCTTCGATCCCGGCGCCGTTGTCGGGGTCGGTGCAGCTGAAGTCGACCGAGACGAAGCCGTTGACCGGGATCGAGACGTTCCGGTCCTCGCAGGTCGGCCGGAAGTTCGTCGCCCAGTCGGCGTTGCCGTCGAAGTGTTTGGCGACGTTGTAGCTGAACTGGTCGACCGAGCTGCCGCCAATGGACTTGGTGGCGAGCTGCCCGTTGCCGAAGGCGCCGAGGGTGAAGAGGATCTTGGACCCGTCAGGCGACCAGACGCAGTTGAGATCGCCGATGCCGACCGTGGCCGAGAATTTCTGGGCTTCGCCGCCGTTCACCCCGATCGTGTACAGGTCGGCGCTTTCGTCCTGGGCGCCGCGAAGGAAGCAGAGCGTGTTGCCGTCCGGTGAGAGCGCCGGCTGCCAGTCGTTCGTCGCCCCGATTTCGATCGGGATCTGGGCGGAGCCGGGGGTCGGGCTCATCTTGTAGAGGTCGCGATCGGTGGCCGCCCCGCGGTTGTAATAGAGCGTGTTGCCATCCGGGCTCCAGACCGGCCGTTCCTCGGTCACGCCAGGCGTTTCGGTCAGGTTGACCGCGAGCGAGCCGGGCGCCACACCCTTGACCCAGAGGTCGCCGAGCGAGCCGTAGGCGATCGAGTCGCCGTCGGGCGACCAGGAGGGCCGGTCCTGTTTTTCGGCGGCGGGGACGAACTGCGTTTCTTCCCCCGTCCGGAAGTCGTGGATCCAGAGCGCGTAGGTGCCGCTGAAGGCGACCCCGGCGGCGTAGACGATCCGGGTGTGGTCCGGCGACCAGTTGGGGTGACGGTGCTGGGTGTTCGCCGGCAGGGTGGTCGCCTGCACCGGCGTCCCGAAGGGATAGTCGACGACCCAGATTTTCGCTTTGTCGTCGTTGTTGTCGGCGGGGCTCGGCACCTCGCTGTTTGCGCGGCCGCTGGTGAAGGCGATCTTCCCGGCCGGGCCGGGGATGAAGGTGGCGGAGGCGGCAGCCGGCCAAGCCAGGAGGACGAGGACGAGGCTGCCGATCATCAGCAATCGGCGGGACACGCCTGCAACCTATCGTCCTCCCGCCGGAAAAGGCAAGATTCCCATCCCATTTCTGGACGTGAGTTGGGCGGAGGCCGTCAGGAGGCGAGCAGGCTCTCGGCCCGGTGGCCCTCGGGCAGATTCTGGTCGGCGTGGTAGCTGGAGCGGACCAGGGGGCCGGCGGCGACGGACTCGAAGCCGAGGTCGTAGGCCGCCTTCTCGAGCGCGGCGAACTCGTCGGGGCGCCAGTAGCGGACCACCGGCAGGTGGTTCTCGGTCGGGCGCAGGTACTGGCCGACGGTGAGGACCTGGACCTCGTGTTCGCGCAGGAGGCCGAAGGTCTCGACCATCTCCTCGAAGCTCTCGCCGAGGCCGACCATCAGCCCGGACTTCGTGACGACCTCGTCCCCGCCCATCTCCTTCGCCATCCGCAGCACCCGGGCCGAGCGCAGGAATTGGGAGCCGCGCCGCGCGATCGGGTAGAGGCGCGGCACCGTCTCGACGTTGTGGTTGAAGACGTCGGGGCGCTCGTGGACGACCTTCGCCAGCGGCATCTCCTGGCCGCGGAAGTCGGGGGTGAGGATCTCGACCTTGCACCCGGGCGCCAGCATCCGGATCGAGCGGATGACGCCGACGAAGGCGCTCGCGCCGTAGTCGGGGAGGTCGTCGCGGTCGACCGAGGTGACGACGGCGTGGCGCAGCCCCATCGCCTTCACCTGGTTCGCCACCCGCAGCGGCTCCAGCGGGTCGTTCCAGGTCGGCTTCCCGGTCTGCACGTTGCAGAAGCCGCAGCGCCTCGTGCAGACGTCGCCGAGGATCATGAAAGTCGCCGTCCCGCGCTCCCAGCACTCGCCGACGTTCGGGCAGTTGGCCTCCTCGCAGACGGTGTGGAGGTTGTCGGCGCCGATCTTCTCCTTCAGGCGCCGGTAGTTGGGCCCGCCCGGCGCCGGCACCTTCAGCCACGGCGGCTTGCGGGCGCGCCGGAAGGGGACGGTGCCCTCGCTCTCGGCGGCGGTCCCTCCCGGCTTGGCGCGGGAGCGGGTGACGTGGATGCGCTCGGTGCCGGACACCGACGCCTACGTTAGCTGAGCGGCTTCACCCGCCAGCCGAACCGGGCCGGCGTCGGATCGACGTTGCCGAAGCGGTCGACCGCCCGCACCTTGAAGAGGTGTCTGCCCGGCCTGACCGAGCGCTTGAACGGGTTCGCGCAGGCCCGCCACTTCTTCTTGTCGAGCCTGCACTGGAAGCTCGACTGCGGCTCGCTCGAGGCGAAGCGGAACCTGGCGAGGCGCTTGAAGCCGAGGCGCACCGGGCCGCGGACGATGCGGGTGTTGGGCGGGGTCCTGTCGGCGGGCTGCACGGTGACGACGGCCGGACCGCCGTCGGCGCTCGGCACCGGCGCCTGCAGCTCAAAGGCGCCGATGTCGGCTCCGTCGCCCCCTTCCTTGTTGCTGACGTCCGGGAAGTCGCTGGGGCGGGGGAGCCCGCGCTGGTCGACGCCGCCGCCGAAGGAGTTGCCGCGGTCGATCGCGATGCTGCCGGGGAGCAGTGCGTGGGTGGGCGTCGGACCGCCGTTGTCCTTCAGCACGGGGTCGAGGCCCGCGACGACTTCGACGAGGTCGCTGGATTTCGTGAAGCCGCAGCTCCCGTCTTCGTCGAGGTTGAAGCCGCCGGAGGCGAGCGTCCCGAAGCAGCTTTCGGCGTCCCCCTCCGGATCGGAGACGAGGGTATCGCGGACGGCGAGGCTGTCAGCAAGGTAGAGGTTGGCCGCGAAGGCTTCCGCGGCGGTGGCCGAGTTGCCGGTGACGGTCAGGCTCGTCAGCTCGGCTTTGTTCCCGGCGATGCCGCCGCCGCTAGCCGAGGTCGTGCCTGCTCCGCCGGCCAGGACCAAGTTGCCGCTGATCGTGCTCCGTTCGATCTCTGCTTCGCCCATCGCGTCGATGCCGCCGCCGATGGCGAAGACCGAGCCGGTTTCGCCGAGCGCTTCGACGACGTTGCCGCTGATCGTGCTGCGGTCGATCGTCAGTTTCCCGAAGGCGAAGATCCCACCGCCTCCGGCCGCGGTTTCGAGGGAGCCTTCAATGGAGGCGGCGCGGTTCCCGCTGACGACGGATTCGCGCAGGGTCAACGGCCCGATGCTGTGGATGCCGCCGCCGCTGCCGGTGGGGTTGGCTCCCACTTCTTCCACCGATTCGTTGCCCAGCAGCGCCACCCGGGTCAGGGTGAGGCTGCCGCTTTTGTTCAGGATTCCCCCACCCGCGCCCGAGTTTCCTTCGGTGACGGTCAAGCCGGTGAGCGAGCCGGTGACGCCGTTGTCGAATTCGAAGATGCGGAACATCGCCCCCAGGGGCGCGCGCCCCACGGTCAGGCCGTCGGGACCGGGGCCGGCGATCGCGAGGTCCTCTTCGATCTGCGGGAGCTTGTTCTCGAGCGGGATCTTCCCCGTCACTTCGATCTCGATCGAGTCCGGGCCGGCCTGCGAGTTGGCGACGTCGATCGCCGTCCGCAGCGTCCCCGGGCCGTCGCTGTCGAGGCTCGTGACCGGGATCGGCGCCGCGGCCGCGGCGGCATCCGGTAGGCATGCCGTCGCCACGGCGAGCAGACCCAGGATTCGGATGAGGCGGCGCATGGTCGCGGCAGCCTAAGCGGCGACGCCGTCGGCGGCAACCGCCTCGCGTTCGAAGACGGTCGCGTAGGCGGCGACGAGGGCGTCGGCGAAGGCGTCGAGGTCGTGCTCGGCCCCGAGCTCGCGGGAGAGCGAGGTCATCGAGACCCCCTCGATCCCGCAGGGCACCACCCACTCGAACGGCTGCAGGTCGTTGTTGACATTGACCGCGAGCCCGTGCGTGGTGACGCCGCGGCTGACGTGCAGCCCGATCGAGCCGATCTTCCGCGGCCCCCTCGTCGACGGGACGATTTCCCTCCGTATAGGGGTATTTTCGTCCCGTCGGCCTTGGACCCAGACGCCGGTCAGGCCCTCGATCGT
The DNA here is from genome assembly GCA_044867815.1 of Solirubrobacterales bacterium. Classification (GTDB taxonomy): domain Bacteria; phylum Actinomycetota; class Thermoleophilia; order Solirubrobacterales; family 70-9; genus VAYN01. The sequence goes on from JBIOVP010000062.1 coordinate 9,633, forward strand.
GCTCGCGTGGACGCCGGCGGTTTTCAACGCCTCGATCATCGTCAGCTCGAGGCCGCGCACATACCTGTGGACGTCGTCGCCGTAGCCGCGCAGGTCGACGATCGGGTAGGCGACGAGCTGTCCCGGCCCGTGGTAGGTGACGAGGCCGCCGCGGTCGGTGTCGCGGACCTCGATCCCCTGTGCTTCGTACCAGGCGGCTCCCATCGGCAGCTCCTCCGGCTTCGAGCGGCGGCCGCGGGTGTAGACGGGCGGGTGCTCGAGCAGGAGCAGGACGTCGCCGATTTCATCGCGCTGGCGCCGCTCCGCCAGCCTTTGCTGCAGCTCACGCGCCTCCTCGTAGGGCACGAGGCCGGGGCGCGCGACGAGGATCTCACCGCTCATTCACGAATTTTCGCAGTTGGCGGCCCTATGCTTTGACCGCCGACCATGGTCCAGTCCAAGCCCCTCCGACCCGATTGGCTGCCGGCGGTGGCGCTCTCCTCGGCGCTGGCGCTGCTGATGCTGCTCTGGAGCCCGCCCGTCGGGGACCTCGCCGCGCAGGTCTTCCGCACCGAGCTCTTCGAGAGCGCCGGCCTCGCGATCTGGAACGGCAGCTGGTACGGCGGCCACTACACCCTCACCTACAGCCTCCTCTTCCCCCCGCTGGCGGCGCTGCTGGGACCGCAGGTGGTCGGCGGCCTCGCCGTCGTCTCCTCCTCCTACCTCTTCGACCGCCTCGTCCGCGACCGCTGGGGGGTCGAGGCGCGCTGGGCGACGCTCTGGTTCGGCGCCGGCGTCGTCACCCTGCTCGCCGACGGCCAGCTCACCTTCGCCCTCGGCGTCGCCTTCGGGCTGGCGGCGCTGCGCTGTCTGCAGACGGGGCGCTCGCCGCTGGCGCTCGCCGCCGCCGCGGCCTGCCCGCTGGCGAGCCCGGTCGCCGGCGCCTTTCTCGCCGCGGTGCTGCTCGCCGGCGCGATCGACCCCGGCCGCCGCGCCAGCCGCATCGCCCTCGCCGCCGGGGGCCTGGCGCTGGGGCTCGTCCTCGCGCCCAACCTCGCCTTCCCCGAAGCGGGCCACTTCCCCTTCGTATTCTCCTCCTACGTCGCGATCCCGCTTTGGTGCGCCGGCGCCCTCGTCCTCACCCAGGGGGTCCGCGAGGAGGAGCGGCAGCTGCGCCGCGTGCTCGTCGCCTACGCCCTCGGCGCGACCCTGATCTGGCTGGTCCCGAACGCGATGGGCGGCAACGCGGTCCGTCTCGGCGCCCTCTTCGGCGGCCCGGTCCTGGCCGCGGTCCTGCTCTCCCGCCGCCCGCGCCCGACCGTCCCGACCTGGTTCTTCGCGCCGCTGCTGGCACTGGCGATCGCCGGCAGCCTCTACTGGCAGCTGACCGCCAGCGTCGCCCAGATCGCCCGCTCGGTCGGCGACCCCTCGACCGCCTCCGCCTACTTCCACCCGGTGGCGAAATGGCTGCGGGACGAGGGCGCGGCCGGCGCCCGGATCGAGGTGCCGCCGACCGCCAACCACTGGGAGTCCGCCTACCTCGCCGACCGCTTCGAACTCGCCCGCGGCTGGCTGCGCCAGGTCGACACCACCCGCGAGGACCTCTTCTACGACGACAAAGCCCTGACCGAGGCGAGCTACGGCCACTGGCTGCGCGCCAACGCGATCTCCTACGTCGCCCTGCCCGACGCCCCGCTCGACTACTCCTCGGTCCGCGAGCGCCGCCTGATCCTCAGCGACCCCTCCTACCTGACCCCGCGCTTCCGCTCCGAGCACTGGCGGATCTACGAGGTGCGCGACCCGAAGCCGCTGGTCGCGCCGATGAACGGAGCCGCCGCCGAGACTCTCTGGTTCGGCCACCAGGGCTTCGCCCTCGACGTCGAGCGCCCCGGCAGGTTCCTCGTCCGTGTCAGCTTCACCCCCTACTGGTCGATCGCCCGCGGCCACGGCTGCATCCTCCGCCGCGGCGACTGGACCGTCGCCCGCGCCAGCCGCCCCGGCATCTTCCGCGTCGCCGCCGACTTCAGCGTCGGTAGAGCCTGGAACGCCGCGACGGGCGCCAACAAGACCTGCTGAACCAACTGCTGACGGGACGATTTCCCTCCATATAGGGGTACTTTCGTCCCGTCGGCCGCAAACTAACTAGCGGGCGCCCTCGAGGGTGGCTAGCGCGGCTTTGACGACGTGCTCCTCGTGGGGGATTGCCGCTTGCTCGAGGCGTTTGGAGTAGGGCATGTGGACGTCGGCGCCGGTGACGCGCTGGACGGGGGCGTCGAGGTGGTCGAAGGCCTGCTCGGTGATCAGGGTCGAGAGGTTGGCGCCGACGCCGCCGTGGGGCCAGCCCTCCTCGACGATCACGGCGCGGTTGGTCTTGCGGACCGAGTCGAGGATCGTGTCGAGGTCGAGCGGGCGCAGGGTGCGGGGGTCGATCACCTCGGCCTCGACCCCGTGCTCGTGGGCGAGCTGGGACGCGGCGCCCTCGGCGACGTGGGCCATTTTCAGCACGCCGACGATCGTCACGTCGGAGCCCTCGCGCCGCACCGCCGCCTGGCCGAAGAGCAGCGGCTCGGTCCCGTTCTCGCTCTCGGGCACCTCGCCCCGCGTCCCATACAGAGACTCGTGCTCGATGAAGACGACCGGGTTGTCGTCGCGGATCGCCGCCTTCAGCAGCGCCTTGCCGTCGGCCGGGGTGGAAGGGCAGGCGACGAGCAGGCCCGGCACCTGCAGGTAGAGCGCCTCGAAGCTGTGGGAGTGGGTGGGGCCGAGCTGGTGGCCGCCGCCGCCCGGCATCCG
>JBIOVP010000063.1:0-13539 GCA_044867815.1 Solirubrobacterales bacterium
CGTCGAGGAGCAGCGCGTCGCAGACCACCTTCGAGCGCGATTCGCTCGCCCCGTCGGCGACTTCGAGCAGGCCGCGGTAGGTCGCCCGGCCGCCGTCCTTGGAGATCGACTTGGAGAAGATCGAGGACGAGGTCCGCGGTGCCCCGTGGATGATCTTGCCGCCGGCGTCCTGGTGCTGGCCGTCGCCGGCGAAGGCGATCGAGAGGATCTCGCCGTGGGCTTCGGGGCCAAGCAGGTAGATCGACGGGTACTTCATCGTCAGTTTCGAGCCGAGGTTGCAGTCGACCCACTCCATCGTCGCCTTCTCGTGCGCGACCGCGCGCTTGGTGACGAGGTTGAAGACGTTCTGCGACCAGTTCTGCACGGTCGTGTAACGGACGCGGGAGCTCGGTTTGGCGACGATCTCAACGACGGCCGAGTGCAGCGAGTCGCTCGAGTAGACCGGCGCCGTGCAGCCCTCGATGTAGTGGACGTCGGCGCCCTCCTCGCAGATGATCAACGTCCGCTCGAACTGGCCCATGTTCTCGGTGTTGATCCGGAAGTAGGCCTGCAGCGGCATCTCGACCTTGACCCCGGCCGGGACGTACACGAAGGACCCGCCCGACCAGACGGCGCTGTTAAGGGCGGCGAGTTTGTTGTCGTTCGGCGGGATCACCGTCGCCCAGTACTCGCGCACGAGGTCCTCGTGCTCGCGCAGGGCGGTGTCCATGTCGGTGAAGATCACGCCCTGGGCCTCGAGCTTCTCGTTGACCTGGTGGTAGACGACCTCGGACTCGTACTGGGCACCGACCCCGGCGAGGAATTTGCGCTCGGCCTCGGGGATTCCCAGCCGGTCGAAGGTGTTTTTGATGTCCTCGGGGACCTCGCTCCAGTCGCGGCTGTTCTTCTCCGAGGCGCGGACGAAGTAGTGGATGTCGTCGAAGTCGATCTGATCGAGGTCACCGCCCCATTTCGGGGTCGGGCGGCTTTCGAAGTGCTCCAGCGCCTTCAGCCGGAAGTCCCGCATCCAGGCGGGCTCCTGCTTGAAGTCGGAGATCGTTTCGACGACCTCGCGGGTGAGGCCTTTCGGGGCTTTGTAGGCGTAGCCGGACTCCGAGTCGTGGAAGCCGAACTTCTCCTTGTAGTCGGCGTTGATGCCGGCCAGCTCGCGTTTCTCGGCGAGTACCTCGGGCGTTGCCATATCAGTCGACCTCCAGGGTGATGGTGTCGTCCTCGATCTCTACCGGGAACGTTTGCACCGGCTGAAAAGCTGGGAGCGTCTTCGGCCTGCCGGTGCTGAGGTCGAAGAGGGAACCGTGGCGGGGGCACTCGACGGTGCAGGCGGCGGCGTCGAACTCGCCCTCGGCGAGCGGGCCGTTGTCGTGCGAGCAGCGGTCCTCGATCGCGTACAGCGTGCCGTCGCAGTTGAAGACGCCGATCTTCCTCCCGTCGTGCTCGACCAGGCGCATCGCGCCGGGGGACAGCTCGGCCGCCGGGCACACGGAAATCTTGGTTCCTGCGGTGTCGGTCAAGAGGGTGGGTGCTCCATCTGCCGCAATCGCGGCCTAGTGCGGATCGAGACTTAATCCTACTTCTACAGTCGGATTTTAGCGGGGCGGCCCGCTGGGCCGACCTTCCGAAGGTTCACACGGAAGCGATGAGTTTCCGGCGGAACTGTGGTCTTATCTGAGTCGACCCTGCGAGAGAGGAGCGGAGATGAGCGAGAGGACCAGTTACGTGCCCGGCACCCCCTGTTGGGTGGAACTGAGCGGGACGCCGGACATCGAGGCCAGCGCGAGGTTCTACGGCGAGCTGTTCGGCTGGGAGGTGCCGGAGCTGCCGACCTCAGCCGAAATGGGCGGTTACCGGCGGGCCAAAGTCGGCGGCCGCGACGTCGCCGGCGTCTCCCCACGGATGCAGGACGACCAGCCGACGGTGTGGGCCACCTACGTCTCGGTCGCCGACGCGGGGGAGACCCTGGCAAAGGTCGGCGAGGCCGGCGGTCAGGTCATCGCCGAGCCGATGGACGTGATGGGCCTGGGGACGATGGCCGTGTTCACCGATTCGACCGGCGCGGTATGCGGGATCTGGCAGCCCGGCACCTTCATCGGCGCCGAGCTGGTCAACGAGGCCGGCTGCTTCGGCTGGAACGAGCTCGGCACCCGCGACACCGCTGCCGCCAAGGACTTCTACGGAAAGGTGTTCGGCTGGGGGCACGATGACGAACCGTCGCCGCGGGCCGGCACCTACACGATCTGGAAGGTGGGCGAGGAAGTGGTCGGCGGAATGCTGAACATCACCGGCTTTCTGCCCGACGAGGTGCCGGCGCACTGGCTCGTCTACTTCACGGTCGAGAACACGGACGCCGCCTTGGAGAGAGTCAAGAACGGCGGTGGAGACGTGCGGATGGAGCCGATCGACGTCCCGGTCGGCCGCTTTGCGGTTGTCGCCGATCCCTTCGGCGCCGTCTTCGCGGTCATGCAACCGAGCGAGGAGACGCTCGCCAACATGCCCTAAGCCCGAAATCGCGGAAATACGCCTATCGACGCTTTTCTGCGGTCTCGCTAGATCTGTCCGAGGTCGGCGACCGCTTCGGTCGGGTCGCCGGCCTCGCCCTCGTCCTCCCAGTCGGCGGGCTTGCCGAGGGAGGCGCTCTTCACGACCTTGAGACCGAGCATCGCGCACTTCATCCGCGTCGCCGAGATCTCGATTCCGAGCAGCCCGAGGACGAAGTCTTTCGGGAGAAGAAGGAGCTCCTGGCGGCTTTTGCCGACCAGCTCGTCGGTCAGCAGCGAGGTGGCGGCGGTGGAGATCGCGCAGCCCTTGCCCTCGAAGGCGATCGCCGCGACCTTTTCGTCCTCATCGAGTTCGATCGTCACGTGCTGCTCGTCGCCGCAGAACGGGTTGGTGTCCTCGAACTCGAGGTCGGGGTCCTCGATGCAGCCGAAGTTGTGCGGCCGCTTGTAGTGCTCGAGGATCTGGTCGCGGTAGAGCTCATCCATCAGAGACCGAACACCTTACGCGCGTCTTCCAGTCCCTCGACCAGGCGGTCGATCTCCTCGGGGATCGTGTACACGCCGAAGCTGGCGCGGGCGGTGGCGGCGATCTCGAGGCGGTCCATCAGCACCTGGGCGCAGTGGTGGCCGGCGCGGACGGCGACGCCGTGGCGGTCGAGGATCTCGGAGACGTCGTGGGCGTGGATGCCCTCGATCTCGAAGGAGACGGGGCCGAGCCGGTTGTGCCCGCGCGGTGGGCCGAAGACGCGCAGGCCGGGCACCTCGGCGAGGCGCTCGAGGGCGTAGTCGGCGATCTGCTCCTCGTGGGCGCGGACGTTGTCCATCCCGACCATGTCGAGCCAGCGGAAGGCGGAGGCCATCCCGATCGCCTGGGCGATCGCCGGCGTCCCGGCCTCGAATCGCGCCGGCGGGTCGGCGTAGGTGGTGCCCTCGCGGCTGACCTTGCGGATCATCGAGCCGCCGCCGAGGAAGGGCGGCGTCTCGCGCAGCAGGTCGAGCCTGGTCCAGAGCGCCCCGACCCCGGTCGGGGCGTAGAGCTTGTGGCCGGTGATCGCGTAGAAGTCGACCCCGAGCTCGGCCATGTCGAGTGGCAGCTTCGGCGCCGACTGGGCGCCGTCGACCAGCACCCTGGCGCCGGCGTCGTGGGCGAGCCGGGCGATCCCGGCGACCGGGTTCTCGGTCCCGAGGACGTTGGAGACATGCGCCACCGCAACCAGCTTCGGGCCGCGCTCCAGCAGCGCCGCGAAGGACTCCATGTCGAGCCGGCCCTCGTCGTCGATCGGCGCCCAGTCGATCTCCGCCCCGACCCGCTCGGCCAGCTGCTGCCAGGGGACGATGTTGGAGTGGTGCTCCATCTCGGTCAGCACGATCCGGTCGCCGGCGCCGACGTTGGCGTCGCCCCAGGCGCGGGCGACGAGGTTGATCGCCTCGGTCGCGTTGCGGACGAAGACGACCTCGCGCCGGTCGGCGGCGCCGATGTGGTCGGCGACCGTGGCCCGCGCCCCCTCGTAGGCTTCGGTCGCCTCGGCCGAGAGCGTGTGGGAGCCGCGGTGGACGTTGGAGTGGTGGCGCCGCTCGTAGCGGTCGACCGCCTGGATCGAGGCCAGCACCCGCTGGGCGCTGGCGCCGCTGTCGAGGTAGGCGACCGGCTTGCCGTTGACCTCGCGCTCCAGCGCCGGGAAGGAGGCGCGCACCTTCTCGACGGAGAACGGCGCCGCGATCGGGCTCTTGGCGCTCACCGGCTCCATCGTCGGGAGGTCAGGCGGCGGCGCCTGCCTCGACCTCCTCTTTGATCCAGCCGTAGCCCTTTTCCTCCAGCGTTTCGACCAGCTCCGGGCCGCCGTCCTTGACGATCCGTCCCTGGTACATGACGTGGACCTGGTCGGGTTTGACCATGTGGAGGATGCGCTGGTAGTGGGTGATGATGAGGACGCCCATGTCGGGGCCGGCGAACTTGTTGACGCCCTCGGCGACGGTGCGCAGGGCGTCGATGTCGAGACCGGAGTCGGTCTCGTCGAGGATCGCGATCTCCGGCCGCAGCAGCGCCAACTGCAGCAGCTCCATCCGCTTCTTCTCGCCACCGGAGAAGCCGTCGTTGAGATAGCGGCTGGAGAAGTCTTTGGGGATGCTCGCCAGCTCCATCGCCTCCTGGGCGGTGCGGGCGAAGTCTTTGATCTTGATCTGCTCTTCGCCGCGGGCCTCGCGGTGGGCGTTGATGATCATCCGCAGGTACTTGCTGACCGAGACGCCCGGAATCGCGACCGGGTACTGGAAGGCCATGAAGAGGCCGGCCTGGGAGCGGGTCTCAGGGTCGGCCTCGGTGATGTCCTCGCCCTTGAAGGTGATCGTGCCCTCGGTCACCTCCAGCGCCGGGTGGCCCATGATCGCGTTGGCGAGCGTCGACTTGCCGGAGCCGTTCGGGCCCATCAGCGCGTGCACCTTGCCCTTCTCGACATCGAGAACGAGGCCTTTGAGGATCTTCTTGTCCTCGACCTCCACGTGCAGGTTGCGTATCTCCAGCTCAGCCAATTTCGCTCCGTTTCTGTGTTTCCAAGTTGTTTGCGTGGTGCCGGGCGCCGGTCTTACGCGGCGCTGCCGATGACGACGGCACGCTTGGGGGCGCTCTGGTCGGAGAACTCGACCAGCTCGGCCAGGGTGGTGCCGGCGAGTGCCTTGGTCACCCCGCCCTGCACGCGCATCCACAGCAGCTTCGTCGAACAGGCCTGGTCGCCGTCGGACTCGTGCGAACAGAGGACTTTGCCTTCCGGGGTGTCGTGGAAGCACTCCATCGGCGCGATCTGCCCTTCCAGCGCCTCGACCACCGCATCCATCGTGATCTCCGCCGCCGGCTTCGCCAGGCGGTAGCCGCCGTGGGCGCCGCGGGTGGAGGTGACGAGGCCGGCCTTGCGCAGTTTCGCCACCAGGTGCTCCAGGTAGGAGAGCGGCAGCCGCTCGGCTTCGGCGACGGAGCCCAGGCTGACGGGCTGGGAGCCGGGCTGGCGTCCCAGCTCGACCATCAGGCGCACTCCGTACTCGGCTTTGGTCGAGAACAGCATCGATTCAAATCCTACTAGAGCGGTCGGTTATGCCGACGGGACGATTCCGGTCTCTATAGGACCGTTTTGGCCCGTCGGCGCTCACGGCTCGATCAGGCCGCGGCGGATCGCGTAGCGGACCAGCTCGACCCGGTCGCGCATGCCGAGCTTTCGCATCGCGTTGGCGCGGTGGTTCTCGACCGTCTTCTCGGAGAGGTGGAGGAGCTCCGCTATCTGCTTCGTCGTGTGCGCCTCGGCGACGAGCTTGACGATCTCCTCCTCGCGCGGGGTCAACTCCTCCTCGCCGCTGGAGCCGCGCTCGAGCACGTCCTTGATCAGCGTGCGCTGCGCCTCGGGGGTGAGGAACGGCTCGCCCCGCTCGACCGCCCGGATCGCCGCCAGCAGGTCGGTGTCGGCCTGCGCCTTCAACACGTAGCCCGAGGCGCCCGCCTTCAGCGCCTCGAACAGGTAGCGCTCGTCGTCGTGCATCGAGAGGATCAACACCGCCACCTCCGGCGCCTGCTGCTTGATCTCCCGCGTCGCCTGCAGCCCGGTCAGCTTCGGCATTTTCACGTCGAGGATCGCCAGGTCCGGCCGCTCCCGCACCGCCAGGTCCCGCGCCTCGGCCCCGTCCCCGGCCTCGCCGACCACCTCGATGTCCGGCTGCCGCTCCAGCAGCAACCGGATCCCGGAGCGGACGATCCCATGGTCGTCTGCGATCAGCACGCGCATAGAGCCCCACTATCGCTGATGGGCCGAAAGTACCCCTATATGGAGGGAAATCGTCCCGTCGGCGTCAGGCGGGGACCTCGAGGCGGACGGTGGTGCCGGCGCCGGGGCGGGACTCGATCGTCAGATCGCCGCCGACGAGGAGGGCGCGCTCGCGCATGCCGCCGATGCCGAGGCCGCGCTCGGATTCGTCGAAGGCGAAGCCGCGGCCGTCGTCGGCGACTTCAAGGACGACGACGCCGTCCTCGTCGCGCCGCAGCCGCACCTCGACGCGGCCGGCGCCGCTGTGGCGGGCGGCGTTGTTGAGCGCCTCCTGGGCGACGCGGTAGACGACCAGCTGGGCGTCGTCGCCGAGGTCGGAGAAGTCGCCCTCGACCGCGAGGCTCGTCTCGATCTCGCCGCGCCCGAGCCGCTCGACCTGGCCGCCGATCGCCGCCGCCAGCCCGAGGTCGTCGAGCGCGGTCGGCCGCAGCTGCCGTGCCAGTGAGAGCAGCTCGGTCATCGCCTGGTTGGCGAGCGCCTTGGTATCGGCGATTTCGCCCTCCAGCTCCGGCGGCGCCGCCTCGCGCGCGGCCTCCAGCCGCAGCAGCAACCCGGTCAGCGACTGGTTCACCTCGTCGTGGAGGTCGCGCGCCACCCGCGCCCGCTCCTCCTCCTGCGCGTGCAGCGCCGCCGAGCCGGCCCGCCGCCGCTCGGCCTCCAGCCGTCGCATCATCCGCAGGAAGGCGAGCTCGATCCGCTCGACCTCCTCGGTCTCGCCGACGCCGTCGATCGAGGGGGGGAGGTGGAGGCGGGGGGAGGAGAGGTCGACCTTCTCCATCGCCTCGACCAGGTCCTCGAGCGGCCGCAGCCGTCGCCGCTCCCGCGTCAGGGCCACCGCGAACGCCACAACTGCCACCGCAAGGGCGATCACCAGAAAAGTCATCGTCCCCAGCCTAGATTGGTGCGAGTTATCCCTGTATGACAGGGAAAAACCGCACCGCTGCGGATAGGTGGCTTCCCCGGGTAGGAAGGGGGATTCCCCCTATAGGAGATTTCGGCCTCCCGCCGCATACTTGACGAACATCCCGACTCCCAAGGAGCGACTACTCGATGACCACCACCAAGCAATCCACCTGGGGCGCGACGCTGCGGACCACCATCCTGATGGCCACCCTGGGCGGCCTGCTGGTCGCCATCGGCGCCGCCATCGGCGGAGCCAGCACCGCGCTGCTCTTCCTCTTCATCGCCCTCGCGATCAACTTTTTCTCCTACTTCTTCAGCGACAAAATGGCGCTGGCGATGAGCCGGGCGAAGCCGATCGAGGAGTCGGAGGCGCCGCGGCTCTACCAGATCGTGCGCGAACTGACGACGCGCGCCGACCTGCCGATGCCGCGTCTCTACATGATCCCGCAGGACCAGCCGAACGCCTTCGCGACGGGCCGCAACCCGAAGCACTCGGCGGTGGCGGTGACCCGCGGAATCACCAAACTCCTCTCCGAGGACGAGCTGCGCGGCGTCCTCGCGCACGAGCTCACCCACATCCGCAACCGCGACATCCTGATCCAGTCGGTCGCCTCGGCGATCGGCGCCGCGATCACCTACCTCGCCTACATGTTCATGTGGTTCGGGGGCGACGACAATTCGCCTCTCAGTCTTGTCGCCAACCTGGCTTTGATCCTGCTGGCCCCGATCGCCGCCAGCATCATCCAGCTCTCGATCTCACGCCAGCGCGAGTTCGCGGCCGACGCCGGCGGCGCCGAAATCTGCGGAAACCCGGAGTCGCTGGCGAGTGCGCTGCTGCGGCTGGAGCAGGGCGCCGAAGCGATGCCGATGCAGGTCAACCAGGCGGCCGAGCCGCTCTACATCGTCAAGCCCTTCAAGGGCGGCGGCATCGCCGGCCTTTTCTCGACCCACCCGCCGATCGAGGAGCGGGTCCGGCGCCTGCGCCAGATGCGCCCCAGCTTCGGCTAGGGCAGCCCCTTCCAAGGGAAGGAAGAGCGGCCTCGGGACCCTTCCCCGGGCCGCTTTTCATTTGCTCAAAGACATCCTGTGAAGTCTCGCTATACTTTTTGAAGTTAAAGCTGATCCGAATTAGGGGATTTCAATGGCCATCGACACTACGCGCGTTCAGGCGATCGAGGAGATCGAACCCTTCGAGGCTGCCGAGGAGATCAACGGCGGCGACGTCGTCCTGATCGATACGCGCGAGCCGCACGAGTACCAGGAGGCCCACCTGGAGGGCGGGAAACTGGTGCCGCCGGGGCTGCTGGGGGACGAAATCGCCACCGCCGCGCCCGACAAGAAGGCCCGCACGATTCTCTACTGCCGCTCCGGCAACCGCTCGGCGATCGCCGCCGCGCAACTGCAGCAGCTCGGCTACGAAAATGTCGCCTCGATGAGCGGCGGCATCCTGCAGTGGCAGGAGCAGGGGCTGCCGGTCGTCGCCGCCCACGGGATGACCCCCGAGCAGCGCGAGCGCTACTCGCGCCACACGCTGCTGCCGGAGGTCGGCGTCGACGGGCAGGTGAAGCTGCTGAACGCGAAGGTGCTGCTGCTCGGCGCCGGCGGCCTCGGCGCTCCGACCGCGCTCTACCTCGCCGCCGCCGGGGTGGGGACGATCGGGCTCGTCGACGACGACGTGGTCGACGCCTCCAACCTGCAGCGTCAGGTGATCCACAGCACCGAGCGGATCGGGATGCCGAAGACCACTTCGGCGCGGATCTTCATCGAACAGCTCAACCCCGACGTCAAGGTCGTCGAGCACAACGGCCGCCTCGACGCCGGCAACATCCTCGCGGTGCTGGAGGACTACGACATCGTCGTCGACGGCGCCGACAACTTCCCCACCCGCTACCTGCTCAACGACGCTTCGGTGCGGCTGCGCAAGCCGGTCGTCTCGGCCTCGATCCTCGGCTTCGACGGCCAGATCTCAACCTTCGTCCCCTTCGAGGGGCCCTGCTACCGCTGCCTCTACCCGACCCCGCCCCCGGCCGAGCTGGCGCCGAGCTGCTCCGCCAACGGGGTGCTCGGGGTGATGGCCGGGACGATGGGCACGCTCCAGGCCAACGAGGTGATCAAGCTGATCCTCGGCGCCGGCGAACCGCTGATCGGCCGCCTGCTCCTCTACGAGGCGCTCGGCACCCGCTTCACCGAGCTCAAGGTCCGCCGCGACCCCGAGTGCCCGATCTGCGGCGAGCAGGCCGAGGAGATCTCGGAGTCGGAGATGGGCCGGTTCCCCGACTACGACGCATTCTGCGCCGGCTCGGGTGGCGACCGCCAGTCGATCGCCTAGGTAGGATCACCGCCCTCATGGCAACCGTTCGCATCCCCCCGGTGCTGCGCCCGAAAACGGGCGGGCAGGCCGAGGTCGAGGCCGGCGGCTCCGACGTCGGCGAGGTCCTGCGCTCGCTGACCGGCGAGTACCCCGACACCCGGGAGCAGCTCTTCGGCGAGGACGGCGAGCTCAACCGCTACGTCAACGTCTACTTGAACGACGAGGACGTGCGGGTGCTGCAGGGGCTCGAGACGAGCGTCAAAGACGGCGACACGGTCGTCATCCTTCCCGCCATGGCCGGCGGCTGCGTCGCGTAGCGGCGCGCCCTTAGTGCTCTAGCACCAGCCCGAGGAACTTTTTCGTCCGCTCCTCGCGCGGGCTGTCGATGACCTGAGCCGGCGGGCCCTCCTCGACGATCACACCGCCGTCCATGAAGACGACCCGGTCGGCGACCTCGCGGGCGAAGCCGATCTCGTGGGTGACGACGATCATCGTCATCCCTTCCTCGGCCAGCTCCCGCATCGTGTCCAGGACTTCCTTCACCAGCTCGGGGTCGAGGGCGCTGGTGACCTCGTCGAAGAGCATCACCTGCGGGTCCATCGCCAGCGCCCGGGCGATCGCCACCCGCTGCTGCTGGCCGCCGGAGAGCGTTTCCGGATACTGCTTCAGTTTGTCGCCGAGGCCGACCCGCTCCAGCAGCTCGGTCGCCTTCGCCCGCGCCTCCTGCTTGGAGCGGCCGAGCACCCGCTCTTGAGCGAGGGTGACGTTTTCCAGCGCCGTCTTGTGAGGGAAGAGGTTGAACTGCTGGAAGACGATTCCGACGCGCTGGCGGACGAAGTCGAGCTCCCAGCTTTCTTCGCCGGTGCCCGACCCCGGCCCCTTGCAGATGTCATGGCCTTCGATGAAGATCTCACCCTCCTCGGGCGGCTCGAGCAGGTTGACGCAGCGCAGGAAGGTGCTCTTCCCCGATCCACTCGGCCCAAGGATGCAGACGACTTCGCCCTTGCCGACCTCGAGGTCGACGCCTTTCAGCACCTCGAGACTGCCGAAGCGCTTGCAGATCCCCTGCAGCTTGACCATCGCCTCCTCCATCAGGCGACCTCGATGTGGGAGCCGCGGGTGATCTTGCCGCGGTTGCGTTTGATCAGGTAGTCGACGAGCCGGGCCATCGGCAGGGTGATGACGAGGAACATCGCGCCGGCGAGGATGTAGGCGGAGCTGTTGAAGGTTTCGGACTGGATTTCGCGGCCGATCAGGACCGACTCACCGAGCGCGATGACGCCGACGAGGGTGGTGTCCTTGAGCAGCGAGATCAATTCGTTCAGCATCGGCGCCGGGATCTTCGTCACCGCTTGGGGGACGACGATGTGGCGCATCGCCTGCCAGTGGCTCATCCCGAGCGAGCGAGCCGCCTCCGTCTGGCCGCCGGGAACGGCTTCGATGCCGGCCCGGTAGACCTCGGCCATGTAGGCGCCATATACGAGGGTGAGTGCCATGACCCCGTACCAGTAGGGGTCGGGCTGACCGAGCCAGTTGGGGATGCGGATCGATTTCGGGAGGAATTCGAGGAACGGCAGGCTGCCCGAGATCAGCAGGATCACGATCAGGATCGGGATCGCCCGGAAGACGTCGATGTAGGCGATCGTGATTCCGCGCAGGGGCATGAATTTCTTCCCCGGCAGCTGGCGGATCAACGCCAGGATCAATCCCCAGACGAGAGCGAGGATCGCGGCGACGACGAAGACGAAGAGGTTTTTGAAGAAGCCGTCGAGGACTTCGCCGAAGTGGTCCCCCATCACCGTGAAGTCAAAGTACTGATGGAAAAATTCGCTCATCGCCGTCTCCTCAAGGCCGATCTATCCCCTTCTTCTACCCCGTAACGGAAAGGGGCGCCATACCGGCGCCCCTTTCGCTTGCGACAACTGTGGATCGCCCGGGCTATTCCGCTTCGTGCGTGGCCGTGAAGATCGCTTTCGGCGGTTCGAGCTTGAACCACTTTTTGTAGATCTTCTTGTAGGTCCCGTCGTCGAGGACTTCTTTCAGGCCCTGGTTGATTTCTTCGAGTAGCTCGGTTTCGCCTTGGGCCACGGCGATCCCGTACGTTTCTTCGGTTGGCACTTTTTCGGCGATTTCGACACCGCCGGATTTTTCGACCGCATTCTGCGCCACCGGGGCGTCGATGATCACGCCTTCGACGGTGCCCGACTTGAGCGCGTTGACCGCATCAGGGCCTTCGGGATAGGGCCGGATTTCGCTGCCGCCGAGTTTTTCCTTGGCGAGTTCGAGGCCGGTCGTCCCCTGCTGGGCGGCGACGGTTTTGCCTTCGAGGTCTTCCAGCGACTTGATGTCGCTGCCTTCTTTGACCAGCACAGCCTGTTCGGAGAGGTAGTAGGGGTTGGAGAAGTCGACCGCCTTCTCGCGTTCCTCGGTGATCGTCGCCGCCGAAGCCACCGCTTCGAACTTGCCCTGGGCGACGTCGCGGAAGATCGTTTCGAACGAGGTGTCCTGGAATTCAGGCGTGCGACCGATCTTTTCCCCGATCGCTTCCACCAGTTCGATGTCGAAGCCCGTGTAGTTGCCGGGTTTCCCCTGCTCGAACGGCGGATAGGGGATGTCCGAGCCGACGGTCAGGGGCTCGCCGCCTCCTCCTTCAGCGCCACCGCCGCTGGTGCCGGTGGTGTCGTCGCCACCGCCGCAGCCAGCCGCCGCAACCGACGCAAGTGCCAACAGGGGGACCGCCAAGAACGCGGTCAACCGGGTCTTTCTCATTGGTTTCCCTCCGATCCCAGGTTTGCCGGACATGCTCAACCTACAAGCTGCGTTTTTACATGCCCGGTGCAGGCGCTTTCGAATCCCCATGGTGGGTCGGCAAACCCTCGCTACACTTTCTGAAGTAAGGGCGGGCTGATGGCGCACGAGCAGATACTCAACAAACCCTGCGGGGGCCGGTTCGGCAACATCGTCGAGTCGATCGGGAATACGCCGCTGGTGGAGCTGCCGCGGTTGTCGCCGAAGCCGGATGTGCGGATCTACGCGAAGCTTGAGGGGCACAACCCGACGGGCTCGGTCAAGGACCGGGTGGCGAAATCGATGATCGAGGCGGCGGAGGCCGAGGGGGCGATCGAACCGGGGCACACGATCCTCGAACCGACCTCCGGCAACACCGGTATCGCCCTGGCGATGATCTGCCGCCGCAAGGGCTACCCGCTGAAGGTGGTGATGCCCGACAACGTCACCGAGGAGCGCACCCAGCTGCTGAAGATGTACGGGGCGGAGATCGTCTACTCGGAGGGGCCGAAGGGATCAAACGGCGCCGTCGAGGTGGCACTGGAGATGGCCCAGGACCCAGGCTTCTACATGCCTTACCAGTACGGCAACGAGGCCAACCCGCTTGCCCACTACAACGGCACCGCGGTCGAGATCCTCGACGAGCTCGACGAGGTAACCGCTTTCGTCGGCGGGCTCGGCACCGGCGGCACCCTGATGGGCAACGGCCGGCGGCTGAAGGAGGCCAACCCCGAGACCCAGATCGTCGCCGCCGAGCCGATGCAGGGCGAGCTCGTCGACGGCCTGCGCTCGCTCGACGACGGCTTAAACCAGACCACGCCAGAAACTGCGAACGCTAATCCGAGAATTGTTGCCATTCGGCGGGCGCCCAGGTCGGGGTGATCAACTCCCAAACCGGTGACATACGTCGACAGCGACATCGTAAGCGTCAACAATGCCATCTCCAGCGCGAAAACCCTTCCAAGAAACCGGTCCGGCACGGTCATCTGCAAAAGAGTCGTCGAGAAAACCCATTGAATGCTGCCGCCGGAGTGCGCTCCGATTACGCATATCAGCGCGATTGCGAGCACTGGTGAATGAGCAAACATCAGATAAAAAACAGTCGATAGAAAGAACGCGACCGATATTGCCTGACGCATTGTTCGAGGTGCACCGCTGGTGATCACGCCGGCAATCATCGGGCCGACCAGCGCGCCCAGCCCGCGCGCTGCGTACAAAAGCCCTATCGATGCCGCGC